>CAYYEL010000001.1:0-87997 GCA_964470845.1 uncultured Bacteroidaceae bacterium
TGCAGCTTCTTGTTGCAGGGTTGATGTTGTAAAGGGGGCAGCAGGGCTTTTCTTTAAAGGCTTGGTGCTTACATCCTCGATACAGAATTGTGCTCCAACGCACGATTTTAGAAAATCTTCGGCCTCTTGATGTGTCTTGAAGCGTTTGGATAGCTCGGTAGATAGTCGGCGTGCCTCGCCGTTGCTGCCGGGAAGCTCAAAAAGGGCTGTTATGCGGTAGCCCGATTCGCTGACGAAATTGTTTATCTCGCGCTCGCGCTCGACTATAAGGCGCACTGTAACCGACTGCACACGGCCGGCCGAAAGGGCGGGCTTAACCTTGCGCCACAGCACGGGTGATAGCTTGAAGCCGACCAAACGGTCGAGCACGCGGCGGGCCTGTTGTGCATAGACAAGGTTCGTGTCTATGTCGCGTGGATTTTCGATGGCATTAAGGATAGCGCTCTTTGTAATTTCGTGGAATACAATGCGCTTGGTCTTTTGCGGGTCGAGGCCAAGCACCGTGAAAAGATGCCAGCTGATGGCTTCTCCCTCGCGGTCTTCATCGGATGCCAGCCACACAGTGTCGGCCTTTTGTGCCTCGTTGCGCAACGAGGCTACCAGCTTCTGCTTCTCGGCTGGTATCTCGTACTCGGGCTCGAATGTGTCGGTGTTTATGCTGAATTCTTTCTTCTTGAGGTCGCATATATGTCCGTAACTCGACATTACCTTGTACTCTTTTCCAAGGAATTTCTCTATTGTTTTTGCCTTTGCAGGCGACTCTACAATAACTAAATTCTTTTGCATATTCTTTTGAATTTTGCGGCAAAAGTAGAAAAGTTTCTTATATCTTAAATGCAATTTTTCAAAAAAAAACTAAAGCTACCGACTGCTGCGTCTCCTTAAAATAATATATTATTTTATTAGGTGTAATTTTTTTTTGTTCTTTAGAAGTTGATACTTGCTCCGGCCATAACATTTGCACCTTGTGCGGTGTAACCCGGGTATATTTCATACTCGCTGCCAAGAATGTTGTTGCCTTGTACGAATATGTTAATTTGTTTGTGCAGGCGATAGCTGATGTTTGCCTCTAAATTGTTTTTATCTTCGATGCGTTCATCCTCGTTGCCTTCGGTGTATGCGGTGAATGTGTAACCGATATTGGCGTACAATCCTTCGATGATGCGGGCGCGGGCTGTGAGGCCTGCGGTCAGCATAGGTTTGTACATAAGCAGGGCGTCGTTCTTGCTGCATCCCCAGCGGTCGTATCGTACGTCGCCCTCGATATTAAGCCATCCTCCAAGGTCGTAACCTGCTTTAAGGCCTGCATAAATATCGCGTGAGGCTGCTTGTGTAAAGTCGGTGAATATTGTGCCGCCTGCACCGACTGTTGGCATAAGGTCGTCAATTGTATATGAAAATCCTGCGTAGATGTTGGTCGATAGGGCGCCAATCTTGTTGCGCAGCCCGGCCGAAATATCACATACGTTATATGCCGGGGTGTGTTGTTTGAATCCGGGAATGTAATTCCAGTAGGGCGAGAGTGTCTCTAACGCTTCAAATGAGGCTGCCTTGCGACCACCTGTTGCTGTTGCGTAGAGTGTTATTTTATCGGTAATCGGCCCCTCGATGCTAAGGTCGGGGGCAACTGCCAAGAATGCGCTGCCGGCTGTTACAATATCGGCGTGCAGACCCATGCGGGCGCTCCAGTCGCCCAAAAGCATATTACCGGCGGGGTTCAGACGTATAAGTGTGTAGTTGCTGTAGCGCTCGTGTATTCCGGGCCCATCCTCGGGCTTTAGTGCGCTGTTGTAAAGGAATGCGTCGAGGTCGATGCTGCTCTCGATGCTGCGCAGGACATTGTAAGGGAGCTCGTAGCGCACAGAGCCGCCTGCACGCAGACGATTCTCGGCAATGCGCTCGGCTGTCGAGGCACTGTATTTGCGATTGCTCAGGGTTATTCCTGCATAAGCTTTGTACGATAGGGCGCCTACGCTGTTTGATGCGGCCTTTACTAAAAGGGTGTACGCGGCGCTGTTCTGTTTGTCTGTTGCATCGGGAGCATTGTATCCGGTGGGCAGATAGTTGAACACGCGATTTTTAAAATCGGCCTCGACACCCAATGATAGTTTGTCAAACAGGTGCGTGTAGTCGGCGTTTATCCACGTTGTGAAGAAGCGTGAGACCCACTCGGAATCGCCGCGGTCGATGCTTGTGTCGAACCCGTCCATCGAGGCTGTTATGTTCACCTTGTCGCGTTTGCCGATATTCAGGCGGTAGCCTGCTTTAAGGTCTAAATTATTGCCTGTACCGTAGCCAAGGCGTGCATAGCCGGGCAGTCTGCTCTCTTGTGTGGGAAGCAACTCTTTTATGTTGCGCTCGGATACGAATCGGCCGAAAGGCTCGCCCTTTTGCGAGTATATAAGGTCGATGGGGGTGTAATCGGCGGGAATTTCTATCTGTGGGGTAAAGCCCATTTTTGTGGCTTTGACAACTATCGGAGCATAGTCGTTCTCGACCTGTATAACAGCGCCTATTGTGTCGTTCTGTGCAAACAGGCTGCCTGCGGCAAGCATAAGTGCCGAAAATATTGTGTATCTTTTCATTTTATTCGTTTTTTACTTTTAGAAATGTTGGTTGCCTCTTATTGCTGTGTCTCGCTCTCGGCGGCCGATAGCTTTTGCAATCGTTCTTTTATGAGTGATTCAATGTCGTCGTTGCCGCTGTAATTATTTTGTAGCGACAGAAGATATTGCTTGGCCTCCATATTGCGTCCTTGTGCCATATATAGGTCGGAGAGTAGTACGAAACTGCGGGCCATCCAATAGGCGTGCGGGGTGCCTGTCTCAATGTAATTCAGAATCTCTTGCTCGCACTCTTCGTAGCTGTTGTTGTCGAACATATATTGTGCCAAAAGGTATTTTGCTTCGGCGCCTTGCTTGCTGCGTGTGTCGCTTGCCAGCTTTTTTAGGTCGTCAGCCGCTTTTTTGCCTTCGTTCGAGGCCAACAGAGCCTTGGCGCGTGTGTGCAGTGCCTCGCGCTCCCATTCGGGTGATAAGTTGCCGGCATTCAGAAGCTCGCTCGCAGCCTCTATGGCGTCGCTGTTAAGGTCGAGGGCTGTCGCGCAACGCATTATGTTCATATAGCAGGCGCGGCGACGTTCGTCGTTGTCGGTTTTTGCGGCAAGCTGTTTGTATAGCTCAATTGCCTTGTCGTGTCGGCCGGCCTTGAAATGTATGTCCGAGGCAAGCGCCATCGCATCCTCGCTGTATTTATTGTCGGGGAATGCAATTACTTGTTCAAAGTGTTTGAGTGCCTCGTTTGTGGCTTTTTTGTTGTAATATATTACTCCAAGATAGTAGTGGCTGTCGAGGGTAAATGAGCCTTCGGGGAACTCTTTAAGATAGTCGGTGAAGGCTTTTGAGGCGTCGTCGTATCTTTGACGGCTGTATATGCGCTCGGCTGCGGCGTATGTGAGGGTGTCGCGTTCGCTGCTCTCGACGGCTTTCATTCCCGGTGTCGAGGCTGCAAATTCGGTAAATTCTTTTATCTTGCCTTGCTCGACGTAGATGCTCTTAAGGTCTTGTGCAGCCAATTGCGCCTCTTCGCTGTGGGGGTACTTGAGGATTATCTGTTTGTAGGCAGCAATGGCCTTGGATAGATTGCCCTCTTGATTGTAGATAATGGCTGTCTCGGCTGCGGCGCGACGGGCAAGCGAGCTCTCGGGGTAGCGCTTGATTAGATTGTCGAATGCTTCAATGGCTTCTCTGTTCTCTTCGAGGGCAACGTGTGAACGTCCGATCTCGTAGAGTGATTGTTGGGCATAGTTGCTCTCGGGGTAACGCTCGATTAGTGTTTGCAGTGTTTTTACTTTGGCACGATAGTCTTTGGAGAGGCCTTGGGTCAGTGCTGCACGATAAAGTGAATAGTCGCTGTGGGCACGGTCGGTCTCGGCTGCCTTTTGGTAGAATTGGTCGGCTTGTGTGTAGTCGCGGTTGTAGAAATGGCAATCGCCTATGCGGTTGTAGGCATCGGCTCTTTGTGATGTTTTTGACGCGGGTGCGCACTGAAGATAGCGACCGAATGTCCGGGCTGCCTGATTGTAATCGGCTTGTTGGAATTGTGTGTAGGCGAGGCCGTAGAGGGCATCGCCCGAGTTACGCTGCGAGAGGGATAATACTGCGTTGTAGTCGTTGGCTGCCGCTTGATAATTTTCGAGGCGGTAGTAGGCCTCGCCTCGCCAATAGAGGGCGTCGCTGTGTGTGTCGCGACTGTAACGCGACAGGGCTAATGAGCGGTTCATATACTCTATGGAGGCACGCATATTATCGTCGATGAACGATTGTACGCCCAAACGATAGAGAATGTTTTGCTTGGCGCCTAAAATGTCGGCCGAGGGGTGTTCTATCTTCTCTATCGATTGCAAGGCTGTATCGTAGTTGCGGGTGTTCATATATACCTCGACAAGATAATCCTCGACCTTTGATACGTGTGGCGATTGGGGATATTCGTTCAAGAAACGCTCAAAAACCTTTACACTCTCGGCAAAGGGTGAGTAGCGTGTCTGGTGTATGCACAGAGCGTAGTTGTAGAGTGCCTCTTCGCGTATTTTGCTGTCGTGGTTCATTGCTGCTGCCTGCTCAAATGCCAAGCGTGCCTTGGCAATGTCGTTCAGCTTCAGTGCTATTATTCCTAAATGAAGATAGGCATTCTGTGTTATTGCATCGTCGTCGTTGGTGCAACTGTCGAAATAGGGGGTGGCCTCGTTGTATTTACCTGTGTTGAAGAGGCTCATTGCCAATTGGTATGAGGCTATACGCTGAGGCTCGTTGCACAGCTGCATATACTCGCTCAGCGGGGCTGTTGCCTCGCTGTAACGTCTCTGTCCGTAGAGGGCTGCTCCAAGAATGTGGCGCATTGGGATTCCTTGCTTCAACTCGCTGTTGTACTCAAGGAAGAGGCGTGCGAGTTTCTCGGCGCGTACATTCTCGCCTCGCTTCAGATATATTCCTGCAAGATAGTAGGGCACTTCGAGGTGATATTTGTCGTCCATCTCAATTGACTTAAAACCCTCGTAAGCAGGTTCGAGACGCTCGTTGTAGTAGTCGATGGCTGCAATGTGGAAGATTGCGTCGCTGCGGTAGTATTTTCCTGTTGCTTTTATTGCACCGAGTATGTTCAGGGCAATTTCTGTCTGGCCCACCTCTTGTGCTGTCAGGGCATAGTGTAGGCGTGTACGCTCATTCTCTTTTGCTTCGAGGCGGTCAAGGTCGATGCCTTTGAACCAATCGTAGGCTTTGTCGAAATTGCGCGAATAATAGTACGACTCGGCTATATAGGCCGAGAGAATCTCTCTCTTGGCTGTCTCGGGGTAGTCGGACAGATATTGAAGCATCAAGGCTCGACCGTCGAGGCTGTTTGTCTCGAATGTGGCCACTGCGCGGATGTATTCGGTCTCTTGACGCTGACGAGCGTCGAGGGTCGAGTATTCTATGCGCGACAACAGTGTGAGTGTGGTGGGGTACTCTTTTTCGCTCATTAAGCGGCGTGTCTCTTTCAGCAGCCATTCATTGCTGTCGGCCGATGTTGTTTGTGCTGTGGCTGTTAGGCTGAGGCCGGCCAGCAGCAGTGCGGTTATTTTTTTCTTCATATTGTATTTATATTATTTTCAGTCATAAATTTCTTTCTCATTTGCTTGAATTTCTCTACTCCTTGACGTATGGATTGCAGTCCGAATTGTTGCGGGTCGATATTTTCGATGGGTATCCATCTGAGTGAGGCAACGTCGTCGGCGGCAGCAAGGCTTGCCTCATTGTCTGTTCTGCATAGAAAAAAGAGGTCGAGAGTGTGCTCCTCGAAGCCCGAATATACATATTTGTTGGGAAGCGAGAAAAGGTACTCAGTCTCTTTTACATTGAGCCCGGTCTCCTCTTTAACCTCGCGCATTACACCCTCTTCGGCAGTCTCGAAACTATCCGAAAAACCTCCGGGAAGGTCGAGCGTTCCTTTGGCAGGTTCTTTGGCACGACGAGCAACCAAAAGCTCGCCCTTATCGTTGAGGATAAAGGCTACTGTGGCCGATTGCGGATTGAAATAGAATGTAAATCCGCAGTTGTTGCAACGCTTCGACTTAAAATCGTTGACGACAAAGCTGTTGCTGCCGCAACAAGGGCAAAATCGGAATAGGTGTAACGGATGTTCCATAAAACTCGGTACGTCTCTTTTTGAAATAAATTACAAAAATAGTGCTTTTTTAAGAGGTAACGGATGCTTTTGCAAAAAAACTGCTCTATTTTGCATAATTTAAATGTTTATAGCTCCATTTTAGGCAGGACGAGTAAATAAAGCAAACATTATTCGCTCGTTTATTGAAAAAAATACACTATCTTCGCAGTTGGTATCAACAATCTGATTGATTCCCCCGTAATAAGGGTGCGACTAAACTAAAAAAACTCTGTTCGGGTTGTATCTTGTGATGCATTGTTGATTTATAAAGAACAAACATTTAAAAATAAAAATATTATGAGCAAGAGAGCACTATTGGTTATTTTGGACGGTTGGGGCATTGGCAACCGTGGTAAGGGTGATGTAATATTCAATACTCCCACACCCTATTGGGATTATTTGGTAAGCAATTACCCCAATTCACAGCTTCAGGCAAGCGGCGAGAATGTAGGACTGCCTGCCGGACAGATGGGTAACAGTGAGGTGGGACACCTGAATATTGGCGGTGGACGCGTTGTTTATCAAGACCTTCTGAAAATAAATCGTGCTATTGCCGACGGCTCTATAAAGCAGAATCCTCAGTTGGTGGCAGCTGTAGAGTATGCCAAGGTCAATGGCAAAAAACTCCATTTTATGGGTCTTGCATCGGATGGTGGCGTACACAGCTCTTTGGAGCACCTCGAAGCAATCTACTCGATGGCTGTCGAGGCCGGTGTAAAAGAGACCTACGTGCATTGCTTTATGGATGGTCGCGACACCGACCCCAAGAGCGGCGCAGGGTTTATCGAGCAACTAACAGGTAAGGGAATGAACATTGCTACAATAGTTGGTCGCTATTATGCAATGGATCGCGATAAACGCTGGGAGCGTGTAAAGATTGCTTACGACCTTCTGGTTAGCGGCGAGGGTAAAAAAGCCGACAATATGGTCGAGGCTATGAACGAGTCGTATGCCGAGGGCGTTACCGATGAATTTGTTAAGCCCATTGTGAACAGTACAATGGATGGCCGCATAGGCGAGGGCGATGCTGTAATCTTCTTCAACTATCGTAACGACCGCGCCAAGGAACTTACAGTCGTTCTTACACAACAGGATATGCCCGAGGCCGGAATGCACACTATTCCCGGTCTGCAATATTACTGTATGACACCTTACGACGCTAATTTTAAAGGTGTTTACATCCTCTTCGATAAAGAGAATGTCGAGAATACATTAGGTGAGTATGTCTCGAAGCAGGGAATGAAGCAGTTGCACATTGCCGAGACCGAGAAGTATGCCCACGTAACATTCTTCTTCAACGGTGGACGCGAGGCTCCCTACGAGGGCGAGGAGCGTATTCTTGTACCTTCGCCCAAGGTCGCAACCTACGATCTGCAACCCGAGATGAGCGCCTATGAGGTTAAGGATAAGTTGGTTGCCGAGATTGACAGTGAAAAGTATGAATTCATTGTGGTTAATTTTGCCAACGGTGATATGGTGGGACACACCGGTGTTTATGGCGCAATTGAAAAGGCTGTTACAGCAGTCGATGCCTGCCTGAAAGATGTTATTGAGGCTGCTAAGGCTCACGGCTACGAGGCAATAATAATTGCCGACCACGGTAACGCCGACAACGCAGTGAATGCCGATGGCTCGCCCAATACGGCTCACTCGCTGAACCCTGTACCCTGTGTATATGTTACCGAGAATAAAGAGGCTGCGATAAAGGATGGTATTCTGGCCGACGTTGCTCCCACAATTCTGAAAATTATGGGGCTCGATGCTCCGACAGATATGACAGGCAACTGCCTTATCTGATAAATTGAATATAAAAGAATCAAGAGGATGTGTCGATTTTTAATTGGCGCATCCTCTTGCCGATACTCGGCGAACACTGTTTTTTGTCTCTGTCAATGAGTAGGGACAAGGGATTATTTCTTGCTGCTTCGGGGCAGCAGGCTGTTTAATAGAAGAAAGATTAGAATATATATGGTACAGATTGGCGATGCAATTGTTTCATTTGCGATGTTTCAAGAGTATTTTTGTTGTAACCCCTCGCACTGTAAGGGAATATGCTGTGTCGAGGGCGATGCGGGTGCACCCGTCGCATTGGACGAGGTTGAGAAACTCGAAGAGGCTCTGCCTGTGATAGAACACGAGATGACCCCTGAGGCTCGCTCGGTGGTCGATGCTCAAGGTGTTGTCTATTGCGACCGCGACGGCGACCTTGTAACCTCCATTGTCAATGGAAAGGATTGTGTGTTCGCCTCGCGCGACGAGAAAGGGTGTTGTATTTGCCTGATAGAAAAGGCTTATAACGAGTGGCGTACAGCGTGGCGTAAACCAATCTCGTGCTATCTTTATCCGGCTCGTCTGAGTAAAGTGGGCGACCTTACGGCGGTTAATTTTCATAAATGGGATGTCTGTCGCACCGCGCAGGTGGCCGGACGACGTAAAGGGATACGTGCCTATCAATTCCTAAAAGAACCGTTGATAGAACGATTCGGCCAAGAGTGGTACAAAGAACTGCTCACCGTGGCCGACGAGCTTATAGCACAAGGCTACGTGTAGAGCATCGGGTGTGAATAGTAAAAAAAGGCTGCTGAATTTAGTGTGAGACTGTATTGAGCAATTCTTCAATGTGAAATAATAAAAAATTCAGAAAATGATTTTATCTGTAATAGGCTTTATAGCAGGTATAGTTTTTGTGATTCTCGGTGCCGACTGGCTGACAAAGGGTGCATCGGCAGTGGCGCGGCGCTTCGGTGTCAGTGAATTGGTTATCGGACTGACAATAGTGGCGCTTGGAACATCGCTGCCCGAGTTTGTTATAAGTTTGGGGGCGGCAATAAAAGGTAATTCGGGAATTGCATTGGGTAATATTGTGGGCAGTAACATTTTTAACGGAATGTTTATTTTAGGTGTTGCCTCGCTTATTGCTCCCATACGCTTCAGCGCCAAGATGCTCTCGCGTGAGATTCCCTTTAATCTGTTGGCTTCGGTTGCACTTATCCTTGTAGCAGGGAATATACTTTATAACAACGCCGAGGGTGGCTTTATAACAAGAAACGGTGGATTGTTACTGCTCTGTTTCTTGATGGTGTTTATAAGATATACTTTTTCAATTACAAATGACGACGAACAGGGTGATGAGGCTGTTGCACCTTGTTCGGTAGGCAGGGCTGTTGCGTGTATCGTAGGCGGCCTTGTTGCGCTTATTGCGGGCGGCAATATATTTGTCGATGGGGCAACGGAGATTGCTCGTATGCTGGGGTTGTCCGAGGCGGTGATTGGTATAACCATTGTGTCGGCAGGAAGCTCGTTGCCCGAGCTTGCAGTGTCGGTAAATGCGGCTCGCAAGGGTAATGTCGGTATTGCACTCGGTAATGTATTAGGCAGTAATATACTGAATATATTCTTTATTCTCGGATGCAGTGCAACGATTACCCCGATAGCTCTTGACGGATTCAGTCCGGTCGATTTTTATATGTTGCTCTTCTCGTCGTTGCTCATATATATAGTAACCAAATTCGGCGGTCGAAGTGTTATAACACGCTTCGAGGGCGTTGTGCTGATAATAGTATATATTATTTATACCGCCTATCTTATAATGAATTCTTAATTTGCTTTATTCGGCGGAATTTTGTAATTTTACAAAAATATTTTCAAGAATCGTTTCTTGCCGTTTTTTTGCAGGTCGATTGCTTGATAGGATTAACAATAGTATAAACAGAATAGTGCGACAAAATGTCTGTAAGTATAGTAAAAGTTACAACTAAAAAGCAGTTGAAGAGATTTATACGCTTCAATTGTGAACTGTATAAAGGTAATCCCTATTTTGTACCCGACCTTTACGAGGATATGATTGCGACGCTTGACAAAGAGCGCAACGCAGCGTTTGAATTTTGCGAGGCCGATTATTTCCTTGCCTATCGTGGCGACGAGATAGTTGGTCGTGTGGCTGCAATCATAAACAAAAAAGCTAACGAGAAGTGGAACGTGAAGGCAGTGCGTTTCGGTTGGCTCGACTTTATTGATGACGATGAGGTGTCAAAAGCACTTATAGATACAGTTGAGGCGTGGGGACGCGAGAGGGGTATGCACGAGGTGCAGGGCCCGCTGGGCTTTACCGATTTTGACCCCGAGGGGCTTCTTATCGAGGGTTTCGACAGGGTGAGTACTATGGCCACAATATACAATTACCCCTACTACGCAGCGCACATTGAAAAGTTGGGCTACGAGAAAGATGTCGATTGGGTAGAGTATCTGTTCAAAGTACCCGAAAAGAATTGGGAGAAGACTGAGCGTCTGTCGGGGCTTATTGCCAAACGATACAAACTGCACGTGGTAAAGTGTGATTCGTCGCGTAAATTAGCCAAGAAATATGGTCGTGCGCTATTCGAACTTGTCAACGAGGCATATGCTCCGCTCTATGGCTTCTCGCCCCTGAGCGACGGGCAGATTAAACAATTTATAAACTCTTATCTGCCGTTGATTGACTTGCGCTTAATATCGCTCGTTGCCGACGAGAATGATAATCTCGTGGGAATAGGAGTGAGCCTTGCTTCGTATGCAACAGCATTGCAAAAATCGGGCGGAAGGTTGTTCCCCTTTGGCTGGATACATTTTTTGAAACCTCTTTTTGCACGTCGTCCCAAAAGACTCGACTTTTTACTTATGGCAGTAAAGCCCGAGTATCAGAGCAAAGGTGTAAATGCAATGATAATAAACGACCTTTTGCCGCGTTATATAGAAATGGGTGTTGTGGATATTGAGAGTAACCCCGAACTCGAAACTAATACAAAGATTCAATCACAGTGGGAAATGTTCGAGAAAGAACAACATAAACGCCGCAGGGCATATAAGAAGGAACTGTTATAATGGACGAAGATATACTTTTTAACGAGGCCGGACAGGCGCAGGAGCAGGTGGCATATACCGATGATAATATACGCCATCTTAATGATATGGAACATATTCGTCTGCGTCCGGGAATGTACATCGGTAAGTTGGGCGATGGCTCGCAGAGCGATGATGGTGTGTATGTGTTGCTCAAGGAGGTTATTGACAACTGTATAGACGAGTTTAAGATGGGCGCAGGTCGCCGAATAGAGGTTGATATTGTAGATAATCACTCGGTTACGGTGCGCGACTATGGTCGTGGTATTCCGCAAGGAGCAATGATTGATGCAGTGAGCAAGCTGAATACCGGTGCAAAATATGACGATAAGGCTTTTAAAAAATCGGTGGGATTGAATGGTGTCGGTCTAAAGGCTGTTAATGCGATGAGTGCCCGATTCGAGGTGCGCAGCCACCGCGACGGAGTGGTGCGTAAGGCCTCTTTTACCGAGGGAGTGCTTGTATCGGACGTAACCGAGAGTACCAACGAGGAGAATGGTACATTCGTCTCGTTTACCCCCGACAGCAAGCTGTTCCGCAACTACGAATATCGAGCAGCATTTGTCGAGACAATGTTGCGCAACTACACCTATCTGAACACAGGCCTCATTATAATGTTCAACGGACGCCGCATAATATCGCGCAACGGCCTTGCCGACCTGTTGACCGATAATATGACGGCCGAGAGCCTCTATCCTATCATTCATCTAAAAGGCGAAGATATTGAGATTGCATTTACGCACGCGGCACAATATGGCGAGGAGTACTATTCGTTTGTAAACGGACAGCACACGTCGCAAGGAGGTACTCATCAGAGTGCTTTTAAGGAGCTTGTGGCATCCACCATACACGACTTTTTTACAGCCAAGAATTTCGAGTATAGCGACATACGCAACGGTATTGTGGCAGCAATAGCAATAAATATTCAAGAACCGGTGTTCGAGAGCCAGACAAAAGTGAAATTAGGCTCGCTGCGAGTGGCTCCCGATGAAAATAGTACCAGCGTAAAGAAATTCATTGGCGATTTTGTAAAGGTAGAGCTCGATAATTTTCTGCATCGCAACCCAGATATAAGCGAGGCGATGCTCGCCAAAATTACAGCATCCGAGAAGGAGCGCAAAGAACTTGCAGGACTGACCAAGCAGGCACGCGAAAAGGCTAAGAAGGTGAATCTGCACAATCGCAAACTGCGCGACTGCCGCATACACTATAACGACCCTAAAGGCGACCGCATAGACGAGAGCAGTATATTTATTACAGAGGGCGACTCGGCCAGCGGTTCAATCACAAAAAGCCGCGATGCAAATACTCAAGCAGTCTTCAGCCTGCGCGGAAAACCACTGAACAGCTATGGAATGAGCCGTGCAGTAGTTTATAAAAACGACGAGTTTAACCTGTTGCAGGCTGCACTGAACATTGAAGATGGTCTCGACGGATTGCGCTACAATAAGGTAATTGTGGCAACAGATGCCGACGTCGATGGAATGCACATACGTCTGTTGTTGATAACATTCTTTCTGCAATTCTTCCCCGAACTGATAAAAAAAGGCCACGTATATATTTTACAGACACCGCTGTTCCGCGTGCGCAACAAACGTAAAAATGCACGAGGTAAAAAGGCAGCAAACGAGTCAAAAGGAAAGGGCGATTTTGAGACAATATACTGTTACACCGAGGAAGAACGCATAGCAGCAATAGAAAAACTCTCGCCCAACCCCGAAATAACTCGATTCAAAGGTCTCGGAGAAATCTCGCCCGATGAATTCCGTACATTCATCGGCCCTGATATGCGTCTCGAACGCGTAACTATGCACAAGGACGACAAGGTAGATGATCTCTTGAGTTATTATATGGGCAAGAATACAATGGAGCGTCAGAATTTTATAATTGACAATCTTGTAGTGGAGGAGGATAAACCCGATGAAGAATAAAGCAACGGAAACAGGACGTATAGCGCTTTTCGCGGGTACATTCGATCCATTTACATTGGGGCATCATCGCATTGTGCAGCGGGCACTGCCGCTGTTTTCTCGCGTGGTGGTTGCCGTTGGTCGGAACTCGGGAAAGCAGGCTCTGTTTAACGTCGAGCAACGGCTGCAAGCCATAAGCAGCCTTTATGCCGACGAACCGCGCATTGAGGTTGTCGCCTACGATGGTCTAACGGTCGATTTTGCCAAAAGTGTAGCTGCCGATTGTCTGTTAAGGGGCGTGCGCAGTGTGAAAGACTTTGAGTATGAACGCGAGCTTGCCGATATTAACCGACAGATAAGCGGCATTGAGACGCTGCTGCTCATAAGCGAGCCTCAATATTCGGCAATAAGCAGCAGTGTGGTACGCGAGCTTATGCACTATGGCAAGGATGTGTCGAATATGTTACCTTAAGAGAATAATCATAATAAAAACTTTAATAGAATTTAAAAGAATTTCTTAGAATATGAGAAAGAATATTGTTTTATCGTTGATGTTGTTTGCCTTGTCATTTGCGACAGCCGGTGCACAGCAAGATGGGCGTGCTGCTATTCCCGAACAGCTTGCCAAACTGCTGTTTTCCGAGAATATAATAACCCGATATTATGTTGACAGCGTTTATGAGGCAAAAATTGTCGAGGCCGGAATAAAAGCAATGCTCAAAGAACTCGACCCACACTCGACCTATTCAACACCCGACGAGGTTAAGAGCCTCGAAGAGGCTATGCGTGGAAATTTCGAGGGCATAGGAGTACAATTCAATATAGTAGATGACACACTCTTTGTAATCCAGACAACGCTTGATGGTCCATCCGAGAAGGCCGGAATTTTGCCCGGCGACCGTATAGTTACGGTAAACGACACAACAATTGCGGGTGTTAAGATGGATAGAGGCGAGATTGTGAAGCGTCTGCGCGGCGTCAAGGGTTCTGCCGTGAAATTAGAGGTCGTGCGTCGAGGGCTTTCAGAGCCTCTTGTATTTAATCTTGTGCGCGACAAGATAAATACGTATAGTGTCGATGCTGCATATATGGTCGATAAGAAAGTGGGCTATATACATATAAATTCTTTTGCGGCAACCACGCATAAGGAGTTTGTTGCAAAGCTCGATTCTTTGAAAAAGCAGGGAATGAAGAATCTTATCCTCGACCTTCAAGGTAACGGTGGCGGCTATTTGCAGGCTGCTGTGGATATTGCAAATGAATTCCTCGAACGTGGTCAGCTTGTTGTTTACACTCAAGGGCGTGCTTTCCCACGATACGACTATCTTGCCGAGGGTGGTGGTCGATTCACCAAGGGTAATGTGGCGGTGATAGTAGATGAAACATCGGCCTCGGCATCCGAGATTCTTGCAGGCGCTATTCAAGATTGGGACCGAGGTGTGATTGTAGGTCGTCGCTCGTTTGGTAAGGGGCTTGTGCAACGCGCATTTAATCTGCCCGACGGTGCAATGATACGTCTGACAATTTCGCGATACTATACACCCTCGGGACGTAATATTCAAAAACCCTATGGCGACTCTATAAGCTATGGCAACGACCTTATGGAACGCTATAATCACGGTGAGCTTGTGAGTGCCGACAGCATTCATTTTCCCGACTCGCTTATGATGACCACAAAGCGTTTGGGGCGTACAGTGTATGGTGGCGGAGGTATTATGCCCGACTATTTTGTGCCACTCGACACTAATAAATATACAAAATATCATCGTGATATTGTGCGCCGAGGAACAATGCTTCAGACAACCTTGCGCTATCTTGACGATAATCGCGAGAGGCTGCAAAAGGAGTATCCGACAATGCAGAAATTCCGCGATGAATTTGTGGTTGACGATGAACTTCTATCGCGCCTGCGTACAATGGCTCTGCGCGATAGTATTAAGCCTGTTGGGGGCGAGGATGAGTATCAACGCTCAATCCCTATGCTCTCGTTGCAGATGAAAGCCTTGCTTGCACGCGACCTTTGGGATATGAGTGAGTATATGGAAATTATAAATACACGCGACGATAATTTCCTTAGGGCCTACGAGCTTGTTGTGCAGCGTAAGATTGACGCCGTGCTTATGAAGCGTAAGAATTAGTATCTTATATACGGTGCTTAAAGCTCCACCCATTGCAATTGTATGTGCAGTGGGTGGAACTTTTTTTTATCCTCATTGTTCTATTCTTGTATAAACAACTATAAAAAGAAAGGACTATGAGTATGAAAAAAAAGTATGACGCACCGATGGTAGAGATTGTAGAGTGCGTCCCTGTACAGATTATTGCTGCGTCGAGTGAGCAGTTGGTCGATGGCGGCGAAATTCCAATGTCGCAAAGAAGTAATAACCGCAGTAGCTCGTGGGGTAATATATGGAATAATTAGATAATATAAAATTGTGTGTATAATGAAAAAAACAGCTTTAATGTTACTGATGCCGCTGGTAGTGGCAGTAGGGTGTAGCAACGAGGAAGAGATTACTTTATCCGCAGAGCCGATGATTATTTCGGCTGCGATAGATAATGAAGAGGCTGCACGTACAACCTTGTCGGGTGATGCTAAAAGCGTCTTTTGGGAAAAGAACGACTCGCTTAGTGTTTTTTTGGGTGGAAACATTATGAACTGTGCTGTTGTCTATGGTGAACCCGATGGCAGTGATGCTCTCTTTATAGTGGATGGTAGTTTTATAATTGGTGGAACGGTGGATAAAGAGGGTGATTTCTACACTAATTTGGCTCTTTACCCATATTATGCTTCGGCTGTATTGGTGGCGAGTGATACGGTAAAGACTTATTTCCCGGCTACACAAAAGGCTGTGCTGCAATCAATCCCCGATGGCTCTCCTATGGTGGCTGCCGTTGGTAATGTAAGTACAACTACTTTTACTTTTAAGAATGTGTGCAGTTTTATACGGTTTAATATCAGTACGACGGGGGCGTTGGCTGTTTCGCGTATTGTGCTGACAGCCGAGGATAAACCCCTTGCGGGTGATATTCTTATAAATATCGAGGAGGGAGGGCTGCCTTCGTCGCAAGTGCTTGAGGATAATTCTGTTAATACAATTACACTCGAATGCGACCGAATGCCCATAGGCCCTACTCCCACGGCGGTGTTTATGGCTGTTATTCCCGGTGAGTTTGAGAATGAAAAGTGGAATGTCGAGATTTTTGAGGAGAATGGTGGGTCGGTAAAATATCTGCTGCCCGAGTTTACATTGGAACGCAGGAATTATTATACTCTTAACATTGATTATACTCTCGATTGATGGGTCTTACGGCATCTGATAAGTATCTTATCGCCGTTATTGAGGGTGGTGGCAAATATATATATGTCGCCGCCCTCGGCTATTTTCAGACGTTTACGCAGCCCCTCGACGCTATCGGGAAAGTTGCGTACTGTGATATTGGCTTGTTTAATGCCATCGAGCAGCCTTTTTGTCTCTTTTTTTGGGAATGGGCTTACGGCCTCTACTGTAAATATCCGTCCGGGAAAATCGCTTATGAGTGTTTGGGAGGTGAACAGCTGGCTGTTGGGATGTAGCTTTTCGATGTTCATTGTGTGTGATAGTGCCGCATTGCAACCGCCTTTCTGTATTGCTGAATTGGGCTCGTAAAGGTACTCTTTTACGCTGTCAGTGTATGTTGCCGATGTCTGTGCTGCTTCGATTGTGGTGCTGAATCGTTGGTTGCTGTCTTTCTGTATGTTTATGCAGTGCAGACCTATTGGAGTACTCTCTGTGCTGTGTGCCAAAATGAGCAACAGCTCTTTACACTCGTTATTGACTGCTATTATGTGTACCTCTTTTATGTAGCGCAGATTGCGGCAGGCGGCGGTAATATCGAGCATTGGCGAGCATTTTATCATTGCCTTGTTGCATCGGCTCATAAGGCGCTCCTCTAAAAGGGGAATGTCGGGTTCGCAGTCGGATAGGGCAACTACTCTGCCGCCTACTCTGTCGCGTCGGGCAGGGTCGGCATATATCCAATCGCAGTGGGGTAGCGTGTCGATAATCTCCTCGCATACAGCGTTTTTAACCTCTATATGCTTAAGATTCAGTAATTTGAAATTGTGTCGGGCAATATTGCACAGGCTGCTGTTGCGCTCAATATATATTGCGCTGTCGAAATTTTGTGCCATATAGCTGCAATCAATGCCGAAGCCTCCGGTGAGGTCGGCCATTCTGCTTCCCTGTGCTATTTGTGCTTTGTAACGTGCTGTTGCTTCGGATGAGCATTGTTCCATTGATAATCGCACGGGGTATATTATATCGCTTATGGCTGCCCAAGCGGGTAGTTTGTCTTTTGCAATCTGCCATCCTTGAATTTGTGTAACAGCCTCGCGTATATCTACGCTTGGATAGCGTGCTGCTTGCAGGGCAAGCACGCGTATGTCGTCGTTGCGGTGTGCTGCTATAAATTCTTTTGTCTCTTGGTTGAACATAGGGCGACCGATTGGTTTTTTTCTATTGTTCTACAAAGTTAGTGCGATTATTTTTATCTGCAATAATGCTGTTTGAAGTTTTATCGGGTGGTGGGAAAAAAGCGTCGGCTCATAAACGAGCCGACGCTTGATTATCTATTTGAAACTATGAAAGTATTCAATTAGAGCTGAGGACCTGCTGCTACAAGAGCCTTACCTGCTTCGTTGCCTGTGTATTTAGCAAAGTTCTTGATGAAGCGGCCTGCAAGGTCTTTAGCTTTAACCTCCCACTCAGAAGCCTCGGCGTATGTATCGCGAGGATCGAGGATAGCGGGGTCAACGCCGGGAAGCTCTGTGGGCACTACAAAGTCGAAATAGGGGATTGTCTTTGTGGGTGCGTTGTCAATTGAGCCATCGAGGATAGCGTCAATGATACCGCGTGTGTCCTTAATAGAGATACGCTTTCCTGTACCGTTCCAACCTGTGTTTACAAGATAAGCCTTGGCACCGTTAGCCTCCATCTTCTTAACGAGCTCCTCGCCGTACTTTGTGGGGTGCAAGCTAAGGAATGCTGCGCCGAAGCAAGCCGAGAATGTAGGTGTGGGCTCTGTGATACCACGCTCTGTACCTGCCAACTTAGCGGTGAAGCCGCTGAGGAAGTAGTACTGTGTCTGCTCGGGTGAGAGGATAGATACGGGAGGAAGCACACCAAATGCGTCGGCCGAGAGGAAGATTACCTTCTTAGCGGCAGGAGCCTTAGAAACGGGCTTAACGATGTTGTTGATGTGGTTGATGGGGTAAGATACTCGAGTGTTCTCGGTTACGCTCTTATCAGCGAAGTTAATCTTGCCGTTAGCATCAACTGTTACGTTCTCCAAAAGTGCATCGCGACGGATTGCGTTGTAAATATCGGGCTCGCTCTCTTTGTCAAGGTTGATAACCTTTGCATAGCAACCACCCTCGAAGTTGAATACGCCGTCGTCGTCCCAGCCGTGCTCGTCGTCTCCGATAAGCATACGCTTGGGGTCGGTAGAAAGAGTTGTTTTACCTGTACCCGAAAGACCGAAGAAGATAGCAGTCTCGCCCTTCTCGTTGGTGTTGGCCGAGCAGTGCATTGATGCAATGCCTTGGAGGGGAAGATAGTAATTCATCATAGAGAACATACCTTTCTTCATCTCACCACCGTACCATGTGTTCAGGATAACCTGCTCGCGTGATGTGAGGTTGAATACAACTGCTGTCTCTGAGTTAAGACCAAGCTCGGCATAGTTGGGAACAGTAGCCTTAGAAGCGTTGTAAACGATAAAGTCGGGCTCGCCGAATGTTGCCAACTCCTCCTCTGTGGGACGGATGAACATATTCTTTACAAAGTGAGCCTGCCAAGCAACCTCCATAATGAAACGAACTTTCAGACGTGTAGCTGCGTTAGCGCCGCAGAATGCGTCAACAACGAAAAGTCTCTTGTTCGAGAGCTCTTTTGTTGCAATATTTTTAAGAACATTCCAAGTCTCGGTTGTAACGGGCTTGTTGTCGTTCTTGTACTCCTCAGATGTCCACCATACTGTGTTCTCAGATGTTGCATCCTTAACGATGAATTTGTCTTTGGGCGAGCGGCCGGTGTAAACACCTGTCATTACATTAACTGCTCCGAGCTCAGTCTCCTGACCAACCTCAAAACCCTCGAGACCCGGCTTTGTCTCCTCAGCAAAAAGTTGCTCGTAAGAGGGATTATAAATAACCTCTGTAACGCCGGTAATACCATACTTGGTAAGATCTATTGTTGCCATAATTAAAAAATAAATTATTGGTTAATAAATTCTGTTTAATAGTCGCGTGGAATATTCTTTGGTGGCTTTAAATGTGTGTGTTTTTAAAGTTGCCGAAGTTTTCCAAATGCAAAGATATATCTTTTTACTTAAACTCTCAAAATAATTAAAGAAATTTTTCTTTAATTAGTGTGAAAAGCATCGGGTAAATTGCTTTTGTGTTATTCGATTTTGACGGTAATGTATTGTGTAACAGTGTTTAAGGTGGTTAATTTCATTGCCGCCGTTATTTTGTCTTTTGTTAAAAAAAGCCTGAAATAATGTGAATTTATGTGTGGTTTTTGTACTTTTATGGCCGAGTTCTGTATCTTTGCGGTAAACTCGAAGATATTCTGCACTCGCTTTGAAAAATATTAAAGTAAACTTTATATATTCTCGCTCGTTTGTTGCTATCTTTGTAAAAAATAACTTTAATGAGATGAAAATTGTTGATTTATCGAAACAGAATACTGTTCTTAATAAATTTGTATCGGAACTGCGCGATGTAAATGTGCAGGGCGATAGTATGCGTTTCCGTCGCAATGTTGAACGTATAGGCGAGATTATGGCATATGAGATTAGTCGCGAGCTTGATTTCTGCGAGACGTCGGTCGAGACGCCGTTGGGTCTTTCGGTGCAGAGCGTTCCATCGGATAGTGTGGTGCTTGCTACAATATTGCGTGCCGGACTGCCTTTGCATACGGGATTTCATAATATTTTTGATGATGCCGAGAATGCTTTTGTGTCGGCTTATAGACGTTATACCGATGAGACGCATTTCGACGTGCAGATTGAATATCTTGCTTCGCCGCGTCTCGATGGTAAAGCTTTGATACTTGTCGATACAATGCTTGCAACGGGCAGCAGTGCTTATCTTGGCTATCGTGCTTTGTTGACCAAGGGTGCCCCCTCAAAGGTTATTCTTGCGGCGGTAATTGCAAGCGAGTGTGCGGTGAATTATGTCAAGGAGCATTTTCCCGAGGATGCGATTCTTTATTGTGCTGCGGTTGATCCTCGATTAAATGAGCATTGTTATATTGTGCCGGGGTTGGGCGATGCCGGCGACCTCTGTTTCGGGCAGAAGGATTGAACTATGGCGGTGTATTAAATTAGGGCGCAGCCGATTGTACACGCCTTTCGCCTTAAATCTCAATGTCTTGTATTTTGTCAATTCTTATAACCTAAATAAGCAGTGCCAAGAAATCTGTTTTTGGCACTGCTTATTTAGGTTTGTGATTATCTCTGTGTCTGTTATTTCTTAAGCTCCTCGGCTACGAATTTCTTCATCGCCTCGCCTCTAAGGTTGCGTTTTATGATTGTCCCGTCGGGACCGAACAGTATAATCTGGGGGATTCCTTGAATGCCGTAGAGGGTGGTTGCATCGGTGTTGTCCGAGGCGTACAGTTGAGGATAGTTGATGCCCTCGTTTTTAAGTGCCTCCTTGAACGCTGCTTCTTGATCCCATACGTTTATTCCAAGAACGGTGAATTTCTTGCCACCGAATTTCTTTTGAAGCTCTTTGAGGTTGGGAATCTCGCCGCGGCAGGGTACGCACCAGCTTGCCCAGAAGTCGGCAAGCACATATTGGCCTTTGCCTACGTAGTCGGACAACTTGGCTGCTGTACCGTCAATGTTCTTGCCGTTGAAGTCGGTGAACATTGCGCCCTCTTTTGTTGCCTCAAGGCTCTTGAGTGTGGCGCGTTGCTCGGCAACAGCCTTGAACTTCTCGGCATATTTTACGGTTGCAACAACCGAATCGAGTTTCTCTATGCTATTGTACTCGTTGATGGTCATTGCAAATATCAGCGCACCAAGAATATTGTCCTTGTTCTCCTCTATGGCAGCAGGGTACAGGGCCATCATCTCTTCGTCGATAACAGAGAGTGTAGCGCGGATGCTGTCGATGCTCGCACCGGCCTTTTGCATTGCCTCGTATGTCTGACGCAATTGGTCTCTCTTATCGGTAATGCTCTTCATAAATGCACTGCTTTTGTCGTTGAGACCTCCATTGTCGCTGGGCTCTTTGCCTGCGGCAATATTTACAACAACGCCGTTGTCGATAATTACAATGTTGCCCGAGCGACCCATATAAACTCGCATAATGCAGGGCTCGGCGAGGGGCTCTTGCGAGGTGAATGTGTAGCTGTTGTTGGTAATTACTGTCGAGTCAATAGCTTGTTCATCGGCGTTAATGTCTTTAAGAAGGTAGATGGTCTTGCCATTGAGTGTCGAGTCGGCTACTGTTCCGTTGATTGTGTAACCAACGGGTGGGGGTGTTGTACACGATGCAATCGCAATGCAAGCAATTGCTGCAAGTGAGAGGTGCTTTTTCATCTGTATAAATATTTAAGGTTAATAAAATCAAATTTGTGTGCGAATATAAGCTAAATAAACTTATTTGGTTGACTTTTTTAACGTAATTTAAATAATAGTGTTGCTATTTGTCTATATTGATGGTGATTTTCCCGATATTTCGTCCATATTTGCCGGCCTGTTGTACGACGACCTCTTTTCCGCATTTGTTTGTATAGCGCAGAGGTTTGTCGAAGAGGTCGTGCGAGTGTCCGCCGAGGATTATGTCTATTCCGCTTGTTTCGGTTGCCAATTGAATGTCGCTGTATGTGCCGGGGATGTTCCATCCAAGGTGTGAGAGGCAGATGATAATGTCGCAACCTTTGTGGCGCAATTCGTCGGCGTATTGTTGGGCTGCCTCGATGGGCGAACGGAATTTTACTCCTTTGTAATTCTCTCTTAATACAAGCCCCTCAAGCTTGGGCGAGAGGCCGATGATGCCTGTTTTTATGCCGTCTCGTTCTATTATGGCGTAGGGTCTTATAAGCTCCTTGCAGGGGGTTGCGCTAAAGTCGAGATTGGCGCTTAGGAGAGGGAATTTTGCTATTCTTGCCAGATGTGCAAGATTGTCGATGCCAAAATCGAATTCGTGGTTGCCTATGGCGCTTGCGTCGTAGGCGAGGCGGTTCATTGCTTCGACCTCGAATGCTCCTTTGAATATATTATAATAGAGCGAGCCTTGCGAAAAGTCGCCGCAGTCGAGCAGTAGTGTTCTTTCTTCTCCAGCCTTTTCGCGCTCAGAGGCAATGAGGGCTGCGCGATTTTCGAGGCCTCCGCTTCCGTCCTTTTCGGGCTCAATGTGGCTGTGAGTGTCGTTTGTGTGCAGGATGGTTATTGTCTGTCTTTCTCTGTTGCAGCTGCAACAAAGGATGATTGCGGCAACGATTATTGATGATAATATTCTTTTCATAGAATGTGCTATTCGGTTTTTTTGTTTGTCGGTACTATCTTTATTCTATGGTCTATTTGGGCACTTACGCTCTTGCCTTCTTTTTCGAGTGAACTTATGTGGTTTATCATAAGCTCGCGCAGTGTGGCGCTGTACTCTTTTCGGTTGTAGCCCTCGGCGAGCGTGCCAAGACCGTCGTTGCCCTGAGCAAGATAGTCGCTGGTGGCTATGCGGTACTCTCTTTTTTGTTGTTCGTCGGGGTCGGTGGGAAGATGGCTGTTGCCTACTTTTACCGACAGACATTTTGACGATTCTCCCTCGTCGGTAATCTCAATGTGGGCACCGCTTCTGGGTTTGCCACCCTCTCGGGCAATCTCGTTGAACAGACTGAGGAGTTGACGCCCGTTGAGCGTCAGTGTAACAAGGGTGTTTTCAAATGGGAATACATTGTATATGTCGCCAAAGGTTATTGCGCCTTCTGCAATCTCGCTGCGCAGGCCGCCTTTGTTGGTTATTGCAATGTCGATGCTTTCGTTTGTGTATTTGCAAGCCTCGGCGAGCAGAGCGTCGGCCGCAAAATTCATCAATGGACTTTCGGGCGATTTTACCTCCAATGTCATTGATGCGTGCCCGATAATGGGGGCTTTTATGCTGTCAACCGCTCTTCGGCCTTCTTCTATAAATGTTGCAATATTGCTTGTTGTGCTCTCTTGTGTAGCTTGTGTAACAGCTATTGTACATCCATCTATATTGCTTATTTGTTGTCGGCTGCAGCTTGTCGCCAGCAGCAATGTCGTAGCGATAAATGCGATAGGTGATTTCTTATTTGTCATAATTAAAATACTCTCTTCTTTGGGCTTCAAATTTATACTTTTATTGTCTATAATAGGTTGGATGTGGTGTGTAAAATTTGCTGTTTATCACAAAAAAATGTGCGATTATGAAAATATCGGTCTCTTTTTGTCTCGATTAAGAAAAAAATATTTATCTTTGCAGCCGCTTCCGGCGTAATCGCTGTCAAGGAAGAGTAACTTGATATGTTGCGTGGGAAAAACAACAATTAAAAAAAATCGTAAAAATGGATTTAATTAAAGTTGCTAAAGAAGCATTTGCTACTGACGTAAAGCGTGAGATGGAGTTTCACCCCGGTGATACTATTACAGTAGCTTACAAAATTATCGAGGGTACAAAAGAGCGTATTCAGATGTATCGCGGTGTTGTTATCAAGATTGCCGGCCACGGTAACGAGAAGCGTTTCACCGTACGTAAAATGTCGGGTACAGTAGGTGTTGAGCGTATCTTCCCCTTGAACTCACCCTCTATCGACAGCATCACTGTTAACAAATTCGGTCGTGTTCGTCGTGCTAAGCTCTATTATCTTCGTGCCCTCACAGGTAAGAAGGCTCGTATCAAAGAGATTAAGGGCTAAGCTTCATTGTAAAGAGACAAATAATAACGGCGCTTTTCAACGAAAAGCGCCGTTATTATTTGTTAAAAGCCGGGTTTTATCGGATAGTGTTACAATGGAGTCTCTTTTTAATTAAAAGGGTTGCATTCTAAGCGATTGTTTTTTATCAGTGATATGGCTGTTTGCTCGTCGCAAGCGTTGACAATTACCCACACTTCGCCTCCTAATGTGGCGTAGGGCGATGTTACGGCCGATAGTGTGTCATTCTCTATCATACACTTAATGTGGTTCGACTGAAGAAGACCTTGCACAATCTCGGCTTGCCACAGACTGCCATTAAATACTCGTACCAAATGATTTTGTGGAACCTTACCTTTCATATATACCTCCTTTTTTTATGGTTAAACAAATTGTGAGGGCGGTTAGTTGCCTGTGTATATGCGAATGTAAGCATTCTTTCCGAGATTGCACTGTTTGTAGAAATAACACACTGTTAAATAAAGTTAAATTGATATATGCTTCGTACATTATCTATATTTTTGCTGTAAGATACAGAAGCGAGGCTTTGTATCTCTTAAAGTAAAAGTAGTGCCGCTTTTTTGTGTGGCCGATGCTGTTTAATTGTATTAAAATACTGAAATATTATGTTAGACGTTAAAGTTTGTCTCGGCGAGGCCGAAGAGATGATGGAGCTTGCTATTTTGCACCTCGAAGAGGAGTATTCACATATACGTGCAGGAAAGGCCAATCCTCACCTGCTCGATTGTGTACGTGTAAATTCATACGGTTCCGAGGTTCCTATTAACAATGTGGCCACAATTACCACTCCCGACCTTAGAACAATCTCAATCAAGCCTTGGGATAAAAGTATGTTCAGTGCTATTGAGAAGGCAATCATCGATTCGCCTGTAGGTATTATGCCTGCAAATAACGGCGAGGTTATTATCGTGGCTATTCCACCTCTCACCGGTGAACGCCGCCAGCAGCTTGTTAAGCAGTGTGCACGCGAGCTTGAGACAGCTAAAATAAGTATTCGCAATGCGCGTCGCGACTCAATCGACATTCTTAAAAAGTCGGTTAAGGATGGTACGCCCGAGGATGTAGCAAAAGATGGCGAGGAGAAACTGCAAAAGGTTCACGATAAATACATTAAGAAGGCCGAAGAACTCTTTGCCGATAAGGAAAAAGAGATTATGACCGTATAATTGCAGGGCAACGTGCAGGGAACCGTTATAAAGAGTGCCGGCAGCGTGTATGAGGTGCGTTGTACCGATGGCACAAACATCGAGTGCAGGGTAAAGGGTAATTTCCGACTAAAGGGAATAAAGAGTACTAATCCTGTGGCTGTGGGCGACTATGTAAATGTGAGCCTGCGCGAGGATGGTACGGCCTATATTGTCGATATAATGCCGCGCAAGAATTATATTGTGCGCAAGGCGTCGAACCTCTCGAAACAGTCGCACATTCTGGCTGCCAATCTCGACCTGTGCTTTCTTGTGGTAACAATAAACCACCCGGCAACTGCGACAACTTTTATCGACCGCTTTCTTGCCTCGGCCGAGGCCTATCGTGTGCCCGTTGTGTTGCTTTTCAACAAGATAGACCTTTATACAGCCGCCGAGGAGCGTGCCGAGCTCGATTATCTTGTAGCACTGTACGAGAGTATAGGGTACGCTTGTCTCAAGGTGTCGGCGGTAGATGGTACTGGAGTGGAGGAGTTGCGCTCAATGATGCGTGGAAAAGTGTCGCTTCTTGCAGGAAATTCGGGTGTTGGAAAATCGAGCCTCGTGAATGCAATCTCGCCGTCGGTGGCGGCAAAAGTGGGCGAAATTTCACGCACGCACGATACGGGTATGCACACCACCACATATACTCAGATGTTCGAACTTATGCCCGATAGCTATCTTGTAGATACACCGGGAGTTAAGGGCTTTGGCTCTTATAATATGGAGGTCGAGGAGATTGCACACTATTTTGTGGAATTCTTTGAGCTGTCGTCCAATTGTAAATATGGCAATTGCACTCACACACACGAACCGGGCTGCGCTGTGCTTGAGGCGTTAGAGGGAGGACGGATTGCACCGTCGCGCTATCAATCGTATCTTAGTATGCTTGAGGATAAGGATGAGGGAAAATATCGGGCGGCCGAGTGATTCTTATTTAGTGTAAAGGCTTTTTCAAAAATATTCTGTGGGCGATTGTCGCTCCTCTTAATTAAAAACGATGTTCAGCACCGTGCGGTGCTGAACATCGTTTTTAATTGTTATAAGCAATCGTAGATTCAGTGATAATATCCGGGTCGGAATCTTGGATACTGTTTTTATTTCTTGGGGTTGTTGATAAGAAACTCGGCAATCTGTACTGCATTCAGTGCAGCGCCCTTCTTGATTTGGTCGCCTACAATCCACATACTTATCCCGTTGGGGTTTGTGAGGTCTTTGCGGATGCGTCCTGCATATACGGGGTCTTTGCCCGAGAGGAACAGTGGCATTGGGTATTCTTTCTTCTCGGGGTTGTCCATAAGCACAAGGCCTTCGCCTGTGGCAACAGCCTCGCGCACCTGCTCGACTGTCAGAGACGCCTCGGTCTCAATCCACAGAGCCTGTGAGTGTGAGCGTAGTGCGGGTACACGCACGCAGGTTGCGCTCACGGCAATGTCGCTGTGCATAATTTTGCGTGTCTCGTTGAACATCTTCATCTCCTCCTTTGTGTAGCCGTTGTCGGTAAAGACGTCAATCTGAGGAATTACATTGAAGGCCAACTGATAGGCAAATTTTTCGACTGTGGGCTCTTCGCCTGCAAGCACCTGACGGTATTGCTCATAAAGCTCGGCCATTGCCGATGCGCCTGCGCCGCTGGCAGCCTGATAGGTTGATGAGTGTACGCGTTTAATGTGCGATAGATTCTCGATGGCCTTCAGTGCTACTACCATCTGTATTGTGGTGCAGTTGGGGTTGGCGATAATGTTACGTGGGGTGTCGTAGGCGTCGGTGGGGTTAACCTCGGGCACTACGAGGGGTACATCGCTGTCCATACGGAAGGCACTTGAGTTGTCAATCATTATTGTACCGTGCTTGGTGATTGTCTGTGCATAATCTTTTGAAACACCGCCACCGGCCGATACAAAGGCATAATCGACACCTTTAAAATCGTCGTTGTGTTTAAGCTCCTTTACGGTATATTCCACTCCGCGGAAATTATAAACCTGTCCAGCACTGCGTGCCGAACCAAATAACAGAAGCTCGTCGAATGGGAAATTTCTCTCGTCGAGCACGCGCAGAAACTCTTGTCCCACTGCGCCGCTTACACCAACAATAGCTATTCTCATATTTTTTTGATATTTGTGTTCTTTATTTGCTGTCTTGGAAAAGTTGTGCAAAATTACAAGAAAAAATGTATTTATACTGCGATTTAGTCGATTTTTTTGTAAATTCGCCGATAAATTGACAGTTTTTTATGGATAATCATTGGTTGCAGCGTGGCGAATTGCTTTTGGGGCAGGAGAAGAGTGCACGTTTGGCTTCGGCTCACATTCTTATTGTGGGGCTGGGCGGAGTGGGCTCTTGGGCTGCCGAAATGTTGTGCCGTGCGGGGGTGGGGCAGTTTACCCTCGTCGATTCCGATTGTGTGGATGTTACCAATATCAACCGCCAGATGCCGGCACTCGTCTCTACTGTAGGGCTGTTGAAATGTGATGTTGTTGCACAGAGGTTGAGGGCTGTTAACCCGAATGTTGTGCTTAGTGTGCGTCCCGAGTTTATCGGGCGTGATAATATTGATGAGTTGCTCGATATTGCGCGTTACGATTTTGTGGTGGATGCTATTGATTCGCTCGATTCAAAAGCGGCGCTTATATATGGTTGTTGGAGGCGCGGAACAAAGATTGTTTCGAGTATGGGAGCGGGTGCAAAATGCGACCTTTCCTCTATTCGCATCGGAGAGTTGTGGAAAAGCGAGCAATGTACGCTGGCCAAGAATCTGCGCTGTCATCTGCGCGAGTGGCGCGGACAGTATAAACTGCCTGTTGTCTTTAGCGTTGAACCGCCCATAAAAGAGGCCATACGCCCCAATCCACAGGGTGGAAAGCCCATAATAGGCTCGTTAGGATATTTTACGGCAACATTCGGTTGCTATCTGACAGAATATGTAATACGCAATATATGATTGAGGTTCGTAATTTGACAAAGAGCTTCGGCTCGTTACAGGTGCTTCGCGGTGTCGATTTAAAGGTTGAGCGTGGCGAGGTTATTAGCATTGTGGGGCCTAGCGGAGCCGGAAAAACCACGTTGCTGCAATTGATAGGTGCTCTGGACACTCCCGATAGTGGCTCTATAATTTTTGACAATAAGGCTATTGAGACAATGAGTGGGGCACGCCTTGCTAAATTTCGCAATACTCACATTGGCTTTGTTTTTCAATTTCATCAGTTGTTGCCCGAGTTTACGGCTCTTGAAAATGTTGCAATTCCCGCACTTATTGCCGGTCGCTCGCAGACTGATGCCAATAAAGAGGCTATGGAATTGCTGAACCTTATGGGTCTTGCCGAGCGCATACATCATAAGCCATCGCAACTTTCGGGTGGCGAGAATCAGCGTGTGGCAGTGGCTCGCGCACTTGTGAATCGTCCCGATGTTATTCTTGCCGATGAACCCTCGGGCAGCCTTGATAGTCGCAATAAAGAGGAACTACATCGTCTTTTCTTCGACCTGCGCGATAGATTCGGACAGACTTTTCTCATTGTAACGCACGACGAGGGGCTGGCTTCTGTTACCGACCGCACCATCCGTATGGTCGATGGAATGATATGTATGTGAAAAAAAAGTTAAAAATACGACTACTCGGTTTTACTTTTTTTATTTAGTGCAGTCATATAGTTGAGACGAAGTTTATAATTGTCTTACTTGTTATTTTTCCAATGTTTGGTGTCTGCGGTTCTTACTTGTTCTTAGTGGGAGCCGCAGTTTGTAAAGAATGAAAGATTGTAGTGTTTAATGAATTGAAAAATAGAGGTTTATGAGAAAAATGGTGCTATTGTTTGCTGCATTGATGACTTTGACTATGTCGGCTCAAGAGAAAAGAGGACGTGAACAGCGTAATTTCGACCCTGAGGCTGTTGCCACTATGCAGACACAGCAGTTGAACGAGGCTGTGGGGCTCGACAGTTTGCAGTTTCAGTTGGTGTATATTATGAATTACTCGGACGCCGTGGCAATGCAGGATAGTATGAAGGCTCGACGTGCGCGTATGCAAGAGGCGCGTAAAGATGGACGTAAAATGGAACGTCAGCGTCCCACGGAGGAGCAGATGAAGGCTCGGCGCGAGATTATGGAGCAGCGTAAGGCTGTGCGTAATGCTCAGATGAAAGAGATACTAAGTGCCGAGCAGTACGAAAAGTATCTGAAATATATAGAAGTACAAGAACAACAGAACAAACAAAGGTGGCAGGGCCGCGGTGGACGTGGCGGCAATCGTCGATGATTCTGTCAAACGGCTCTTTTATTCGTTTAAGAGCAATATAATAATCCTAAAAACAGCAGAGCACGCTCTGCTGTTTTTATTTATGTGGCAGCACTCGATGCTGTGGGCAATATTGTTGGGATAGGAAAAAATCATTATCTTCGCATCGGAATTTATCAGACTGCTTTGTCGGGTTTTAATATAATTCGCAGGCGGTCTTTAAACGGATGAGTATGATTGATTTACAGATAGAGGAATTGAGCAAGAGCTTTGGCGACTTAGTGCTTTTTAACGATATTTCTTTTGTTGTCGAGGAGCGTCAACGTATAGGTCTAATTGCTCGTAACGGCAGAGGCAAAAGCACTTTGTTGAAAATTATAGCGGGCGAGGAGGCTGTCGAGACGGGTAAAGTTACGTTGCGCAGCGGTGTCAGCGTGGGCTATCTTGAGCAAGAGCCCGATTTTGAGGCACAGTTAACGGTTCTTGAGGCCTGTCTGGGACGTAACAGCGAAAAATCGCAACTCATAGCAAGCTACGAGAAGGCTCTTGTCGATGGCGACGATAAACAGTTGCACCATCTTATGGAAGAGATGGAGCGCCTCGGTGCGTGGGACTATGAGACGCGTGCCAAGCAAGTGCTTCAGATGTTGAAGATAACAAATTTTGCACAGCCGATGGGACAGCTCTCGGGTGGGCAGAAGAAGCGCGTAGCGCTTGCATCGATACTCATCGAGCAGCCAGATATTATGATTCTCGACGAGCCTACCAACCATCTTGATACAGAAATGGTCGAGTGGCTTGAGGATTTTCTCTCGCGTTTCACGGGCAGTCTGCTAATGGTTACTCACGACCGCTATTTTCTCGACCGAGTGTGCAACGAGATTATTGAAATTGACGACAGACGCATTTATCGCTACAAGGGTAATTACAGCTATTTTCTGCAACGCCGCGACGAACGTCTGCAAAATATGGCTGCCGAGACTGCTCGTGCCCGCAATCTGCTGCGCACCGAGCTCGATTGGATGCGTCGTCAGCCTCAGGCGCGTGCTCACAAGGCAAAATATCGCATAGACGCCTTCTATAAACTGAAAGAAAAAGCCGCGGCAATGCGCGACGACCCAAGCGTGTCGCTCGAAATAAAGTCGCAATATATCGGCAGTAAGATTTTTGTGATGAAAGCACTTGAGAAGGCATTCGGCGACAAAATAATTACACACGATTTTTACTATACATTTGCACGGTACGAGAAATTAGGTATAGTGGGTAACAACGGAACGGGAAAATCGACCTTTATAAAGATGTTGCTTGGGCGAGTGGCCCCCGACAGCGGTACAATAGAGGTTGGCGAGACTGTAAAATGGGGCTATTATAGTCAGGAAGGGTTACAGTTTGACGAACAGATGAAAGTAATAGATGTTGTAAAAGCCATTGCCGAGGTTATTCCCGTTGGTAATAAGATGCTTACGGCGTCGCAGTTTCTGCAACATTTTCTATTCTCGCCCGAGAAGCAATATAGTTACGTCTATAAACTGAGTGGTGGCGAGAAACGCCGACTTTATCTTTGTACGGTTCTAATGTCGAACCCCAATTTTCTTGTGCTCGACGAGCCCACCAACGACCTTGATATTGATACGTTACAGATTCTCGAAGAGTATCTGCGCGAGTTTAAGGGCTGTGTGATTGTGGTGAGCCACGACCGCTATTTTATGGATCGTGTGGTCGATCACATTTTTGTCTTTAACGGCAACGGCGATATTAAGGATTTTCCGGGAAATTATACCGATTATCGCGATTGGCGCGACGAAGAGCGCCTTGCGGCTGCAAAGGCCGAGGCCGAGAGGGCAGCCAAAAGTGTGTCGCCCAAGGCTTCGCGCCGCGACGATGGAGGCAAGCGTAAACTTACATTCAAAGAACAACGCGAGTATGAAGCCCTTGAGGGCGAGATTGCGGCTCTTGAAGAGGAAAAAGCACAAATTGAGCAGGATATGTGCAGTGGCACGCTCGATAATGCCACACTGTTGCAGAGGTCGCAGCGTATTGCCACTGTGATGCAACTCATAGACGAAAAGACGATGCGTTGGCTGGAACTGAGCGAGTTTGTTTAATGTGGCTAACAGAACTTTTATATAGTACAGCCGTCGGGAAAATTTTTCAGATTGTCCCGACGGCTGTACTTTTTTGATGTTAATTTATTGTGCTTCGCGGCGCAAATCCTCGGCCAGACGTTTGTCGCGCTTGACGCCCAAGCCCTTTTCGTAACAATCGGCCATATATAGTGTACCCTCTTTAATGCCTATCTGGTGAAGCTCTCTTGCCCACGTGTAAGCCTCTTTATATTGCTGCGCATTGTGGTGGTGATGCAGCATAAAGAGCATTGCTTCGGGGTGCTTTTGTAGTGCGGCTTTGTGCATACAATCGGCCGCTGTTCCTAAACTTTCGTCGTTGGCGATATTTTGCTTTAGCATATATTGGCCATAGTTGTATTGTGCTTCGGCACTGCCTGCAACTGCCGCCGAGCGGTAGAGTGTGTAGGCTTTTGCGGTGTCCTTTTCTACTATTGTGCCGTCGCGGTAGTGCTGTGCAAGCTGTATGAGCAGCTCTTTTTCGCTGCTGCTTTCGGCACGTTGCAACCACATAAGCGCTTGGGCGTTGTCCTTTATTGTGTTGTGATAAATAAGGGCAATTTCGTACATTGCAGGGCCGTCGCCATAGTCGGCTGCGATGGTTAGAAATTCCATCGCTTTTTTTATGTTCTTCGCTACCCCGTGCCCGTGTATGTAGCATATTCCTATTTTGCGTATGGCGGGTGGATAGTTGTACTCTATAAGCTCGGTGTATTGTCTTAGTGCTATGGCATATTTACCCTGTTGGTAGTATATGTCGGCTCGTTCGCACATCTGTTGTAGGGCTATTCTATCCTCGTCGCTGTAGCTGACACTGTGTCCTGTGCTTTTGTTGTCGGGCGACCGTGAGGGCTGTTCTTGTGCCTCTGTGTTTTGTTCTGTCAGGCGGGTGGATATATTGTTGTCGTTGCTGTAAAATGTATTATTATCTACTCCATTTATGCTTACGCTTAATGCGTCGCAGTAGCTGCTGTTGTGTAGCTCGACCACTATCTTGCCGTTTTGCGCTTTTATAGTGGGTATCCACAGGAGTGTACGACGGTAGTCGTTGTTTTGCGCATCGGGCTTTATGCTGCTGTAGTCGGGTGAATAGAATTGCTTGCTCTTATTGTAGCCTTGAATAGATGTGTAGCGGGCGGCGCTCATATTGGAAAAGTCGGGGATTATGGGGCCGCTTGTGCTTTGTGTCTGTGGTATGAGGCAGGCTACATAGTTGGGGTTGAAAGGGGACGAACTTCCTGTGTTGTTGCTTATCTGACCTGCTTTCAGACGTTCGAGGAACACTTCGGGCATTGGGGCATTGTCTATTCCCTCACGGGCTACAAGGTAGCTTTGCGAGAGGAATCCCAAATAGAATTTTGTGTATGGTTCTTTGTTGTTAAGGGTGGTTGATTTTCGTCCCCAAACGATGCTCGAATTTTCAAATTGTTTCCTTGTTCCCTCGTCGCTGCGTATTATTATCTCTTTGAAATTGACCATCTTTTCGGGGTCTTTCCCTTTGTAATATTCGGTGTCGGGGCGAGGAATTTTGTAAGGGTCGTACTCGCCTGATACTACCATCAGTTGTACCCAATAGGCCCAATTGTAGTTGTGGCGGTACATTGCGCTGCGCACAACGTCGTCGGCGGTTAGTGTGCGGGTGTAGCTGGGAGCGGCTGTGCCTATATAGTTATCGGCAGCTTTTGTTCCTTTATAATGTATGCGTCCAAGGTATTTACTAAAGTCGGACTTACTTGGGAGGTTGTATATTCCCGAGGGGCGCAGGCTTGAATAAATATCTACCTCTTTGCTCTCAAGATGCTCTAAGGGGTCGAGGCCTAATGCTGCTGCCTCTTGCTCGTCCTCGGATAGCTCTTTTTGGTAGTCGGGTGTCTCAATATCGCTTATATTTGTTAGAAAGTCGTTGTGAATGGCAAGGTCGATGAGTGCGTCGTTGTCGGCTGCATCTTTTAGGAAGGTAACGTCCTGTGCATATTCCCATTCGTCTAAGTAGTCGAAGCGCATTTCGCTGTGTGGTGGACGGCTGTAACGCTCTTCGCGCTTGGCTGCGGTTATTTCGAGAGGCCCTAACATATACTCGAAGGGGTTTAATTTTATGAGACTGTCGGCTACGGGGTTTACTACTGATGTGCCTAAATTACGTTCCCAATAGTCGTAGAGACGGAATTTTGGTGAATAGTAACGGTCGAGCGAGAAACTGTACCACACGTTTTCGTTGAACTGATAGTTGTCGGTGGGGATTAGCTTGCCTGCTTTCTTTCCGTAGAAGTCGTCGAGCTGAATGACGAATGTTCCGGTAGAGTCGGTGCGGAACACTCTTTCTTCGACGTTCTTGTCGTCGTATGAGAATTGCAGGCTTGTGAGATTGAATTTCTCGGGGGTGATTGTTGTCTTTTCGGGACGACCTATTTTGCGCTCTTGTTTGACATTCTTGTAGAGTGCTCCTTTGAGGGTGATTCCAAGCTCCACAGGTTGAAGCTCGCTCATATTTATGCTTGTGAGCTTGCTCCAATCGTAGGACGTCCAGCCGTGGGTCAGCATAATAAGGTCGAGCTGTTTGTGGCGCTCGTTATTTTCGGGCGAGAAATATTGCGAGGCGTTTGGTATGTAGCCTTTTAGCTCGGAGCCTAAAAGCAGGTAGGTGTACATATTGTAATCCCAAGAGGTCGATTGTGTGCCGGCTGCATCGGTAACTGCTATTGAGAATTGCGCTCCCGATTCTATGGGCTTGCCATCCTCGCGCTCGACGTCGAGGGTTATTTTTTCGTGTGCTTTAGGCTTTAGATTGTACATTTGGTATTTGTTTCCTTGTACCTTGAGCTTTATGGTTTGTCGGTCGCCATTTTGAATGTCGTTGTGTTGTACAAAGAATTGTCGTTCGGCAAGGGGAATATCCTCGTCGAAGATGACAGCGCGTGTAACTCCCTCTAAAAGGCCGCTTTTGGGCAGGGTGAATGTGTGTTCGCTTTGTTCGGCGGGGAGTCTTTTGTAGAAGCCCATTGCTCCACGATGAAGCAGAGTGAAGCCTAACTCGCGTTTCTTTGTGTTGTTGCTTATCTTTATGTTTACGTTTGTGCTGTCTTGAGTTATGCTTATGGTAACACCCTTAGGCTCTATTTGGGGAAGGTCGAAACTGAAGGTTTTTTCTTTACCCTTCTTGTCGGTCGATTTTACTTGCGCTGTGTATTTACTCTTCTCTTTTGGAGTAAGATGGAAACTGCCTTTGCCGTTGTGTATGGGGATAGTTGTGAACACTGTTTTCCCATCTTCGAGGATGCTTACTGTGTCGCTGCCGAATGTGCCGTCTGCCCCTCGGAACTCGTAGGCTACGCGGGTAGAAAGACCGCTTACAAGATGTCCGCCCTCGGGGTAGAATGTGAGTGAGCATTCGGGAAGCTCCGAGCTTATCCACTCGCCACGATACATAAAGCCGCGCTTGCGGTCGAGCATATTCTTAAAATCCCAGTTGTTGGCATTTACTTTGTCGAAGATGGGAAATACACGGCTGAAGATTGCATCGCCACCGCGGTTGAGCATATAGCGGGTGTAGGCGCGTACCTCGTAGTAGCCCGAGAGGAGCAGGGGGTTAAGCTCGAATTCACCGTGGCAACTGCCGCTGTCGTCGAGTTTGTATTTTTTTGTTTCGACAATGTAGCCTTCGGGGGCGACAAGCTCTACATATAGAACTTTGCTAAGCGTGCTTGCTTTGTCGTTATTGCCGCTTGTTACGTGTGCTTTGAACCACATTGTTTCGCCCAAATAGTAGGTACTGTTGTCAAAATGTAAATAGACATATTCGGGGACAAGGGTGCGTCCCATAACAAGGGCTTTCTTTGCTGTGTTGTCGATTCCCGATTGTGCCGCAACAGATAGTGTGCATAGTATGAAAATGTATATAAGCGCTCTTTTTTTCATATTCTGTAACTATTTTGTGTGTACTTTTTGCTTGTTTGAGACACAAAGGTAGTTAATAGGGATTGTAAAAAAAAATTGTTAAGTACTTTTTTGGAAATTCTATATAAAAAGTTACGTCCGTCTCTAAAATGTTAAGAGGCGGACGCTGTGTCTCGTTTTCCGGAGTAACTACTGTTTTTTCTCTTTTCCTACGGGTGAGATGCGCTCTTGCAGTGTCTGCATCCACTCGTACCAATTTGGGATATAAAGTGTGGCAATCACAGTGTTTACCAACATTCCGAATACAACCGCTGCGCCCAGCGAGAGACGTGCCGAGGCGCCCGCACCGCTTGCAAAGAGCAGCGGCATTACTCCCAGCACAAAGGCAAAAGAGGTCATAAGTATGGGGCGCAGACGCACGTGCCCTGCCTCGGCTGCACTGTGGCGTATGTCGTTGCCTGCCGCGCGGAAGTCGCGTGCAAATTCAACTATCAATATTCCATTCTTGGCACTCAGGGCAATGAGCAGTATTATTCCAATTTGTGTGTATATACTCACCGGAATATCCATTATGGCGCATCCCACAATTGCTCCCAAAAGGGCTATAGGAACACCTGTAACGGCTGCAATGGGGCTTGTCCAACTCTCATATTGCGCCGAAAGCACTAAATAGGCCACCAGCAGGGCGAGTGCGAGGATTATGCTTGTTGTTGCGCCTGCACTTTGCTCTTGATAGGCTACTCCTGTCCATTCGTAACCAAATTCATTGCCTAAACTTTTGTCGAAGGCCTCGGAAATGCTCTGCATAAGCTGTCCTGTACTGTAACCGCTTGCGGTGTTACAGGTAATTGCTGCGCTGTTATACATATTGTATCGTCCTTGTTGGTCGATGCCTAAAATCTCCTCTATCTCAATGAAACTGCTGAAGGGTACCATTTTACCATCGTTGTTTGCAAGGCTCAAGGCAAGCACGTCCTCAATCATCTTCTGACTGCGTTCGCCTGCTGACATTTTTACCTGCCAGATGCGTCCAAGCATGGTAAAGTCATTTACATATACCGAGCCCATATAGTAGCTAAGGGTCGATAATACAGCTCCAATGTCGAGCCCCATACTGATGGCCTTGTCGCGGTTGATGTTTAATCGGTACTGTGGTACGTTGGCCTCGTATGAACTTGTCATTGAGGCTATTGCAGGGTAGTTACGGCTCTCCTCGATAATGGCCTCTATCGCTTTCTGAAGCTCGGTTGTTCCAAGTGCCTTTTGGTCTTCAATCTGCATTTGAAGACCGCCTACATTGCCTATTCCCGGAATTGCGGGTGGAACAATGGCGAAACATTGTGCCTCCTCTATTTGTACGTAGGCCTGACGATTGAATCGTTCGACAATGTCGGCGGCTTTTTGCCCCTTGCCTTTGCGCTCGCTCCAGTCGCGCAGCACCACAAAGATGGCTGCGGCATTACTCTGTTCGCCGTTGTTAAGAATACTGAATCCGCTGATGGCTATATTGGTTTTTACTTCCGGGTAACTGTCAAGAATTTTTTCTATTTTTGCGGTAGCTTCCTCGGTGCGGCTCAGTGAGGCGGCAGCAGGCAGTTGGACGGCGATTATTATATATCCGTCGTCCTCGTCGGGGATAAACGTCGAGGGCCATTTAATGAACATTACGAGGGCTGCGGCAGCCATAATCGCAAAGCTTGTCGCTGCAACGATGGGACGACGCAATAACCACCCGACACTCTTGTCATAGGCACGTTGAATGGCATTGTAAAGAGTGTCGAATCTGCGCAGAATAATTCCGTTCCTTTTGTAGGCGTTTGTGGGACGCAAAAGAATAGCGCATAGTGCGGGGGTCAGTGTCAATGAGTTGAATCCGCTTAAAAGAGTGGATGCAGCAATTGTGAGGGCAAATTGTTTATATAACTGCCCCGAGATTCCTCCAATCATTGTGGTGGGCAGAAAAACAGCCATCATCACAAGCACTACACCAATGATTGGCCCCGAAATTTCGCTCATTGCCTTGTCGGTTGCTTCGCGCGGAGCAAGCCTCTCGGTGTCAATTATTCGTGTTACGTTCTCCACTACAATAATAGCATCGTCCACTACAATAGCAACGGCAAGAATAAGCCCAAAGAGGGTAAGGGTGTTTATCGAGAAGCCTAAAAGCTCCATCACTGCCAGCGTGCCGATGAGCGACACAGGGATTGTGAGGCAGGGAATGAGTGTGGCACGCCAATTTTGCAGAAACAGGAAAATCACTAAAATTACAAGTACTGTGGTTTCTAAAAGCGTGTAAAGAACCTCTTCTATTGAGCTGCGTACAACGTCGGTGGTGTCAAGGGCTATTTGATAATTGACATCGGGTGGAAAATTCTTGGATAGCTCCTCCATACGTTCGCGCACGGCTTTTGAGACAGCGAGCGAGCTGCTGCCCGGCAGTTGGTAAACGGCAAGGGCGGCAGTGGGCCTGCCTTTTAAACGCGACGAGGAATTGTACGTCTCGCTGCCAATCTCTATGCGGGCAACGTCGCCCAAACGCAGCATCTCGACACCGTCGTTGCGTATTACAATATTGGCAAATTCCTCGCTGCTGCGCAGTCGGCCTTGCACGTTCAATGTATATTGGAAGGCGTTGTCGGCATCCTTGTCAAACGTTTGTCCCACGTACCCTGCCGACACGGCAATATTCTGTCGGCTGATTGCTTGATACACTTCGGAGGGCGATACATTGCGTATGCGCATCGCCTCGGGGTCGAGCCACACGCGCATCGAATATTTTCCGGCTCCCATAATGTTCACTGCTCCCACTCCCGGGGTACGCGTGAGCCTATCGACAAGCTGCAATTGAGCATAGTTCGATAGGTAAAGCTGGTTGTATAGCGAGTCGCCTGTAAGGGTTATGAACAGTACGATGTTCGACGACTGTTTCTGTACTGTAACTCCCTGCTGTGTAACCTCGCTCGGCAGGGAGTTTAGTGCAATGTTTACACGATTCTGAACAAGCACTGTGGCCATATCAATATCCGTGCCCACCTCAAATGTTACGGTCAGATTATATGTTCCGGCCGACGACGAGGTAGAGCTCATATATATCATATTATCCACTCCGTTAATCTGTTGCTCGATTGGAATACCCACGGTCTGAGCTATTGTCTCGGCATTTGCACCGGGATAAACAGCGGTTACTTGCACGGTGGGAGGGGTTATTGACGGGTATTGGTCGATGGGTAGCACGAATAGTGCCACGGCACCGGCAACAAGCAACAGCAGCGAGAGTACTGTTGCAAATATTGGGCGATAGATAAAGAATTTTGCAAAGTCCATAATGTCGAAAATTTATGCTTGGCGGGGCTGATTGTTAATTCTCGGGATTCTCTTCTACGGGGGTTATTCGCATTCCGCCTCGCACTTTTAAGAGTGCTTTGCTCACGTAACGCTCGTTGGGCGATAGGCCGTTACGCACAATGCGCATTGTGTCATCTACAATGTTGCCTGTCTCAATGTGTCGATACTCGACGGTGTTCGAGTCGCTTACTACATAAAGATAATTACCCAATTGGTCGGTGCCTATGGAGGCGTCGCGCACGAGTATTGCTGCGGGGAGTGTTTCGTAGGGTAGTATTACGCTTATGTAGCTGCCGGGTTTTAGAAAATGGTCGTCGTTGGGAAGGGTGGCTCGCACGCGCAGCGTTCCTGTGCCGAGGTCAACATTTGGTGCGAGGTAGTCCATTCGGGCTTTGCGTGTAAAGTATTTGTCTTCGCCCAGTGAGAATGTTATTGTCTCCTCTTTGCCCACCTCGTCTATTCTTTGTTGTTGACGCAACCATTGATTGTCGGTTACGTCGAAATAGGCATACATTGTGTCGTCCTTGTACAGTGTGCCTAATTGTACGGGTGAGGCTGCGCCCGCAATGTAGCTGCCTATGGAGTAGTCGGATAGTGTCATAAGGCCATCGTGCGGTGCGCGTATGTGGCAATAGGCAAGGTTGGTCGAGGCGGTCGATAGGGCGGCTCGGGCGGTGCTTACTGCTGCTTTATTTGTGGCGACATTGGTCTGTGCCTGTATTACCTCGATGCGGCTCACAGCGTTGCTCTTCTCGGCTTGCAGCATTCTTTCGTAGTTGTTTATGGCATAGTCGAGGCTTGCTTCGGCTTTGCTCAGTGCGGCCTCGGCTTGTGTTACCTCATTTTGGTAGGTGGTCGGTTCAATCTCGAATAGAATGTCGCCTTTTTTGACGCGTACGCCCGGACGATATTTTTTATCGAGCAGTGTACCGTTGACGCGTGCAACAATGGCGACTGTGGCCTCGGCCGAGAGGTAGCCGGGATATTCGCGCGTGAGGGTAACGCTGCGCATCTGTGGGCGCTCTACTGCAACGGGGAGCGGCGGGGTGGGGCTGCTGTTGCTTTTGTGATTGCAGGCCGATAGAAGTGCGCCTGCTATTGCTGTCAGTAATATTCGCTTCATATTGACAATGTTTTTTATTGGTTGATGCTTTTTTTACTGCCATCCGCCGCCAAGCGCTTCGTATAGCTGTATGAGGGATTTGAGGGAGGTTGCGCGGGCTTGCACAAGGTAATTGCGATAGTTTAATAGAGTGCGCTGTGCGTCGAGCACATTCTGGAATTGTGTAAGTCCTTGTTTGTAAAGTTCGAGCGAGAGGCCGAGTGTCTCTTGGCATTGGTTGACTGTCTCGCGCAGTGCAACTATCTGTTTTATGGAGCTGCGGTATAGGGACATTGCATTCTCGACCTCTTGCATTGCTGTCAGAAGTGTTGTATTGAATTGTGCGATGCTTTGGTCGAGTTGCGCTTGTGCCTCGCGTGTGGCGTTACTGTTCTTGCCACCGTCGAATATATTCCACGACATTGCGGGGGCTATTTGCCACGTCAAACTGCGCTCGCGAGGGAGTTTCTTAATTTCTGTCGATGAGAATCCTATGGAACCGTTCAGATAAAAGGTGGGCAGCCAATCGCGTTTGGATGCACCAAGGAGTTGTGCATAGGCGTCGGTGCGGCGTTCGGCTGCGCGAACGTCGGGACGGCGGCGCAGAAGCGCCGCCGGCAGCCCGACTGCTATCGGGTCTATCACGTGGGGCAGTGGCGCGGCATTGTGTGGCCATCGTTCAAATTCTTGTGGGAAGCGTCCCAAAAGCACGGCGAGTGAATTGCGGTACTGTTGTACTGCTCCCTCGGTCGAGGGGATTGAGGCCAGTGTGCTATAATAGACCGAGCGTGCCTGTGCAAGGTCGAGTTTCGAGGCAAGGCCGCTGTTGTATCGTGCCTCTACAAGTTCCATAATCTCGCGTTGCGAGGCTGCACTCTGCTCAAGCACTGTTAGTTGCTCGATGCTTTGCAGGAGCGAGAAATATCCCGTTGCTACATTGGCATAGAGGGTGATGAGTACCCAGCGGTACTCCTCGCGACTAGCGTTGTAAAGCTCTTTTTGTGAACGTGAGCGTTTGTACAGCGTGCCGAATACATCTACCTGCCAGCTAACATTGGCAGCAGCGTCGAAATATCCATCATAGACACTGCTGTTGCCGGTTGCTTTTATATTACCGCTTGTGCGGCTGCGTTGCCACCCTGCGTCGAGGTCGATGGATGGAAGCATAAGCGATTGTGCCTGACGCCATTGTGCTTTTGCAATACGGATGTTGTCTAATGCTTCGGCGAGCGAAAAATTGTGGCGCGAGGCTTCGGCGATGAGAGAATCTAATTGTGTATCGCCGAAAATATGCCACCAAGCATCGTCGGGTGGGGCTGTGGGTTCAAAATTTTCATCGACAGTCCACCGGGTGGGCATTGTCTCGACTAAATCGGATTGCTGTGCCGCCGCCGGAATAAAAGTAAACAGCGTGGCCGATAGTAGTGTAAAGGTTCTCTTTCCCATTATTTTAGATTATAATGGAATATTAACAAGCGAGCCGGTGAATATGTTCTTTTATTTTCCTTTAATGACGATAATTGTTCGTTCGAGTAGCCTTGTAAACGAGTTTTTTTATGTATGTTTGCAGACAAAGAGAAAATATATATGGGACGTAAAAAATTCTCGCAGCGCGAGATTGATATTATACGCAAGCTGCTTGGCTGTAAGATGAGTGGTAACCGTGGACAGCAGAAGATGGTGCGACACACTCTGCGCACGGTGTTCGAGTTTAATATATCCGACTTTAATGTTCCCGGAAAGGCTTTTGCGCCGGCCGATCTTGACGAGTGTGTGCGTCGCGGACGCATTCAAATTCTTGACGAGCAGACTATAGAGACGATGAAGCTGCGTTACGCTCAGAAAAAACAGCACGATGAGGCTATGCGACAGGCCGAGGCTGTTGCCAATGGCGAGGCGCTCGATTGGCAACAGGTACTTAAGGAGTGGAACGAGTATTATAGTGAACACCCCGAGGAGTAGGTGCTTTTTCGCCGATTATTGTCGCTCGTTGCTTGGCGGTATTATGAACCGATTGTGCGTGGCGACTCTCAGTATAGTGCAAAGAATGTGTAAATGAGGGGCGCACACTTGTGTGCGCCCCTGCTGTTTGTAGGGAGAATCAGTTACTCTTCTTGTTTTATACACCGCCGCTCATACTGCTGTTGTCGCTTAATACGTCGTTTACAACCTCTTTGAGCATTGTTTTCAGCTCGTCGATAAAGGTTTTTGCCTCGTATTGTCGCTTTTCAATGTCGCGCAGTTTTTTCTCCCATTGTCCCGTAAGCTCGGCGCTCTTTAGAAGCTCGTTGCGTATGATGGATATAAGCTCGATGCCTGTGGGGGTTGCGATGATGCTTTTGCGCTCGCGGCGTATGTAGTTGCGGCTGCACAGTTTGTTGATTATTTCGGCGCGTGTCGAGGGACGGCCGATGCCATTCTCTTTCATCGCCTCGCGCAGCTCTTCGTCCTCAACATTCTTTCCGGCGGCCTCCATTGCCCGCACAAGTGTCTCGTCGGTGTAGTTTTTGGGCGGCTGTGTCCACTTTTCTTGTAGTCCGGGCGTGTGTGGGCCGCTCTCGCCTTTTGTAAACTGTGGCAGTATTTTCTCTTTGTCGTTGCCGCCCTCTTTGTCGTCGGTTGTTTCTTGGGTAAATACAACTTTCCATCCGGGATCGGTTATTACCTTTCCTGTGGCCTTAAATTCTACTTCGGCACTCTCGCCCAATGCTGTTGTGGAGCGGAATTTGCACTCGGGGTAGAAGATTGCTATAAAGTGTCGTGCTACAAGGTCATATACTTTTTTCTCGACGTCGGTAAGTCCCTGCGGATATACTCCGGTGGGGATTATTGCGTGGTGGTCGGTTACTTTTTTGTTGTCGAACACTTTTTTCGATTTAAGCAGCGGCTTTCCGATTAAGGGGGTGGTGAGCGGCTGATAGTCGCGTAGTCCTTTGAGTATGCCTTCGCATTTGGGGTAAATGTCGTCGCTCAGGTAGGTTGTATCGACGCGCGGATAGGTGGTGAATTTCTTCTCGTAGAGCGATTGTATGGTTTGCAGCGTCTGGTCGAGTGTGAGGCCGAATTTCTTGTTGCAGTCGGCCTGTAACGAGGTGAGGTCGTAGAGGCGCGGCGGATTTTCTACTCCGTTTTTTGCAGTTACGCTTTTTATTGTGAATGGCTCGCCTGCGATTTTTTGCAGTGCTTCCTGTGCCTCGGCCTCGCTGTCGAAGCGACCGCTTGTGGCGGCAAAGGTTGTCTCGCGGTAGAGGGTCTTGAGCTCCCAATATTGTGTGGGAACAAAATTGGCAATCTCGTGGTAGCGCTTTACGATGAGTGCAAGGGTGGGGGTCTGTACACGGCCTATTGAGAGTACCTGACGGTCGCGCCCATATTTTAGGGTGTATAGTCGTGTGGCGTTCATTCCTAAAAGCCAGTCGCCGATGGCGCGGCTGAGGCCTGCCTCGTAGAGTGGTTGATAGTCGCTCTGGTCTTTGAGGTTTTTGAACCCCTCGCGTATGCTCTCCTCGGTGAGTGAGGATGTCCACAGACGTTTCACGGGGCATCGGACGCCGGCTTTCTGCATCACCCAACGCTGAATGAGCTCGCCCTCTTGGCCGGCATCGCCGCAGTTTACAATATATTCGGCATTTTGCATCAGCTGTTCGATTACTGCAAACTGTTTTTCTATACCTCTGTCGGCTATAAGTTTTATGCCGAAGCGTGGGGGAATCATAGGCAGGCTGCCCAAGCTCCAGCGTTTCCACATCGGGGTGTAGTCGTGTGGCTCTTTCAGTGTGCACAGGTGGCCGTAAGTCCACGTTACCTGATAGCCGTTACCCTCGATGTAACCCTCTCTACGCGAACGTGCGCCAAGGACATCTGCAATGTCCTTGGCGACGCTCGGTTTCTCTGCTATGCAAACAATCATTCTATTCTTTGTTACTCTTCTTCGTCTTTATTCAACAAAATTGTCATTAGCTCGCAGGCTGCTTTTGAGACGCTTGTGCCGGGGCCGAAAATGCCCATTACTCCGGCGCGATACAAAAAGTCGTAGTCTTGCGCGGGAATAACGCCGCCGGCAAATACAAGAATGTCGCCGCGCCCCAGCTTGTCGAGCTCGTCGATGAGTTGGGGTACAAGGGTCTTGTGTCCTGCGGCGAGCGACGACACACCAACGGCGTGAACGTCATTCTCCACTGCCTGACGCGCAACCTCGGCGGGTGTCTGGAACAACATTCCCATATCTACGTCGAATCCGCAGTCGGCGTATCCTGTTGCAACAACCTTTGCACCGCGGTCGTGGCCGTCTTGACCCATCTTGGCAATGAATACTCGGGGACGGCGTCCCTCTCTCTTGGCAAACTCTTCGGTGAGACGACAGGCTTCTTTGAAGTTCTCGTCGTCGAGGCTCTCTGATGAATACACTCCTGAAATTGTTCTTATGATTGCTTTGTAACGTCCTGCTGCCTCTTCGCACGCGTCGGAAATTTCGCCCAGCGTGGCGCGTAGGCCTGCTGCCTCGACGGCGCACTCCAATAGGTTGCCCTCGCCGGTGCGGGCGCACTCGGTGATGCGTGCAAGGGCGGCCTTTACGGCTGCTTCGTCGCGGCCGGCGCGGTTGCGCTCAAGTGTTTCGAGCTGTTCTTTGCGCACTGTGGTGTTATCGACTTCGAGAATGTCGATGGGCTCCTCTTTTTCGAGGCGATAGGCGTTGGTGCCGACGATAATCTGACGGCCGCTGTCGATACGGGCCTGTGTGCGGGCGGCTGCCTCTTCGATGCGCATCTTGGGAATGCCTGTTTCGATGGCTTTGGCCATTCCTCCAAGCTCCTCAATCTCTTGGATGAGCTTCCACGCTTTGTCGGCAATCTCTTGTGTGAGGCTCTCGACATAGTAAGAGCCGCCCCACGGGTCAATTACACGGCAGATATTTGTCTCTTCTTGAATGTATATCTGTGTGTTACGTGCGATGCGTGCCGAAAAGTCGGTGGGCAGGGCTATTGCCTCGTCAAGGGCGTTGGTGTGCAGCGATTGTGTGTGTCCCATTGCTGCTGCCATTGCTTCGATTACTGTGCGGCCGACGTTGTTGAAGGGGTCTTGCTCGGTGAGCGACCAGCCTGACGTCTGGCTGTGTGTGCGCAGTGCCATCGACTTTGGATTCTTGGGGTTGAAACTCTTTATAATCTTGGCCCACAGCATACGGGCGGCACGCATCTTGGCAATCTCCATAAAGGGGTTCATTCCTATGCCCCAGAAGAATGATAAGCGAGGCGCAAATGCGTCAATGTCAATGCCTGCTGCAACGCCTGCACGTACATATTCGAGACCGTCGGCAAGGGTGTAGGCGAGCTCAATGTCGGCCGATGCTCCTGCCTCCTGCATATGGTAGCCCGAGATTGATATTGAGTTGAATTTGGGCATCTTCTGCGAGGTGTAGGCGAATATGTCGCTTATTATGCGCATCGAGAATTGTGGGGGATATATGTAGGTGTTACGCACCATAAACTCCTTGAGAATGTCATTCTGGATTGTACCGGCCATCTCTTCGAGCTTGGCTCCCTGCTCAAGTGCGGCATTTATGTAGAATGCAAGCACGGGCAGAACAGCGCCGTTCATTGTCATTGACACCGACATTTTATTCAAGGGGATTCCATCGAACAACTGCTCCATATTCTCCATACAGCAGATTGATACTCCGGCCTTTCCAACGTCGCCCACAACGCGTTCATTGTCGGGGTTGTAGCCTCGGTGGGTGGGTAGGTCGAATGCTACCGACAAGCCTTTCTGTCCCGATGCAAGATTACGACGGTAGAAGGCGTTCGACTCCTCGGCGGTTGAGAATCCTGCATACTGACGGATTGTCCACGGACGGAATGTGTACATCATTGAGTAAGGGCCGCGCAGAAATGGGGGGATTCCTGCTGCATAGTCGAGATGTTCCATCTCTTTTAGGTCGTCGGCTGTATAAACGGGCTTAACGCTTATCTGCTCGGGGGTCTCCCAAATGGCCGATGCGCAGGTTGCCTCGCATTTAGTGCCGGCTCCTGCAAATATATCTATGTTGTTGAAATTTTTTCTCATACCTCTTGATATTTTAGATACCCAACTTTGCATTTAGTGCCTTTAATGTCTCCAATACATTTACACGGACGTGAATGAAATTCTCAATGCCTGCTCGTTGCAGCTCCTCGGTGCAGGCGGGTGCGCCTGCTACAATAAAGAGGGCTTTGTCTTTGAGTAGCTCGTAGGCGGGGACGGCATACTGTGCATATTCGTCGTCGCTTGAACATATTACAACAATATCGGCCTTTGCATCGAGAGCGGCAGCTGCTCCCTCTTCAACGCTCTTGAAGCCTAAATTGTCGATGACCTCGTAGCCGGCTGTTGCAAGGAAATTGCACGAGAATTGTGCGCGTGCCTGACGCATCGCAAGGTTGCCGATGGTGAGCATAAAGGCTTTGGGGCGCTTGCCGCTGCGTTCGGTGGCGAGGCGGAGCGCTTCAAACTCTGTACCCAAGCGGGCAAGGTCGAGCGTGCCTTCTTTGTGTTCCTCGGGCTTGCCGCAGCAGCATAGTTTTTGCAATGGCTCACGCCCCTCGGATGTCTCGCCGAAATTGGGATATTGGTTGGTGCCCAGCAGAATTTCGCGGCGCTTGGCGAGGGCTGTGCGACGGTTGTTGCCGCTCTCGTTGATGGCTTTCTGTATTGTTCCCTCTTTGACTGCCTTGTGCAGGCCGCCTGCCTTTTCAATTTCGAGGAACAGTTTCCACGCTTCTGAGGCTATCGAGCGCGTAAGGCTCTCGATGTAATATGAGCCGCCTGCGGGGTCAACAACCTTGTCAAGATGGCTCTCGTGCTTTAGAATAAGTTGCTGATTCTTGGCTATGCGTTGTGCAAATTCGGTGGGGGTCTCATAGACCGAGTCGTAGGGCAACACACCTATTGATTCTACTCCTGCGATGGCTGCACTCATTGCTTCGGTTTGTGTGCGCAACATATTGACGTATGGGTCGAAGAGGGTTAGGTTAAACATCGAGGTTGCTGCGTGGATAATCATCTTGCAGGCGCATTTGCAAGAGGGCTCGTACTGCTCGACAATTTTGCTCCACAGTGTGCGTGCTGCACGGAATTTTGCAATTTCCATAAAGAAATTGCTCGAAATGCCGAAATTGAATTTTATGGCTTTTGCGGCACGGTCGGCAGAAATGCCGGCCTCGGTCATTGTATTCATATATTCGTTACCCCACGCGAGTGCATAGCCAAGCTCTTGGGTTATGTATGCTCCGGCGTTGCACAGGTCGGCTGCATTCACTGCCACGCAACGCACGTTGGGCAGCTCGTCGAGAGCTTCCAAAATGCTCTTTATATTCTCGACGTAGCCGTCGAGGACTTTTCCGCGGACAAGCTCTTTGCCTATTGGGTCGTACTCGACGCAGCCTCTGATGAGGCCGAGGTTGTAGCCTTGTGTCTTGTAATATGCTGCCAAAAGGTTGGCAAAATCCACTGTTCGCTTGGCACAGACGCGGAAATTGAGCTCGATACTTGTGGCGTCGATGCCATCGAGCAACTGCTCGATAAACTCGGCCGATACCATTCGCCCTTTTACTCCGAAGCCTATTGAGGTTACTCCGTTCTCAATCTGTCGGCGTGCATTAAGATTGGCCGCACGGACGTCGTCGGTGGGTAGCTCTTGTCGGATGAGCCAATTGTTGTCGGCTCTGTTGCCACGTGTATAGGGGTATTCACCGGGCAGGCTCTCTGTTGCTCCTTCAATATCCTCCTTGCGGTAGAAGGGCTTTACATTGAATCCCTCGGATGTTCGCCAAATCATTTTTTTATCGTAGTCGGCGCCTTTCAGGTCCTCGATAATTTTGTTTTTCCACTCTTCGGATGAGACGGGTGTAAATTCACCGAAGAGTTTTTCTCTGTCCTTACTCATACTTAATGTTTGTTAGGGTTTATGGCGCTAAGTTATAAATAATTTTATAAGCAGTAAGTTTTTTTATTAAAATTATTTATTAAGGTAGAATTTGAATTGTTTGAAGATATTATTTTATCTTCGCGCTGTTTTAAAAACTGTTGATGATTATGAGAAGGATTCTTGTTGCAGCAGTGTTGCTGCTTTCTTGTTTGTCGCTCGATGCGCAACAATCGTATTACTCCTTAATCGAGGGGGTTAAGGGTGGTGAGACTTTGAAAAATGCTCTCTATAAGTTGATTGATAAGAAACAGACGGTCGATTATGGCTCGGGCGCGTCGAGGACGTGGGGCGCTTTCTACACAACTGATGCTATTATTGAGGGCGACAGACGTCGTGTGGCCGATATGTACTCGGGTAATGCGCGATATTTCGGCTCAAAGGGCGCTTCGGTCGATGGTATGAATATAGAGCACAGTGTGGCCAAAAGCTGGTGGGGAGGCACCGAGAATGATGCTTATCGCGACCTGCACCATTTGAACCCGTCCGACCAAGAGGCCAACAATCGTAAGAGCAATTACCCTATGGCCAAGCTCAAAAGTGTGTCGTGGACTAATGGCATTATGAATGTGGGTAAGGCCGAGATTGCGGGCGCAAGCCAAAATGCTTTTGAGCCTGCCGATGAATATAAGGGCGATTTTGCACGTACCTATTTGTATATGTTCACCTGTTATCAGAATCTAAAGTGGAAATATACGTGGATGGTCTATGAGAGCAGTACCTATCCGACAATAAAGCCGTGGGCTGTTGATCTGCTCTTAAAATGGCATCACGACGACCCTGTCAGCCAAAAAGAGATTCAGCGTAATAATGCTGTGTATGCCATTCAGGGCAATCGTAATCCCTTTGTCGATTATCCACGCCTTGCCGATTTTGTGTGGGGCGACTCGGTCGATTATACCTTTCATCTTTATGGTGCGGTAGAGGATGGTACGGGTAATCAGGCGGGCAGCAGTGTGGGCTCCTCGGCAGGTGAAGAGAGTGGCGGCTCGGAGGGTGGTGCTTCTCTTTCGGCTGCAAAATTCACCCTTGCCCGGAGCGTCTCAGCTCTTGCTGTGGGCGATACTATAATAATTGTGTGTGGCAATGTGGCTATGAGCAAGGAACAGAAGGCCAACAATCGTGCAACGGCAGCCGTAGAGGTGTCGGGCAATGAGGTTGTGTCGATAGCCTCGGATGTTCAAAAGATTGTGCTTGAGAAGGGTGCTGCTGCATCGACTTTTGCTCTGAAGGTCGATGACGGTTATCTGTATGCGGCTTCGAGCAGCAGTAATTATCTGCGCACGCAAGCGGCAAAAGACGCTAATGGCAGTTGGCAGATAACGATAGCCGATGGTGGCGCAGCCGATATTGTTGCACAGGGTAATAATGCGCGTAATTTGTTGCGATACAATGCGAGTGCAAAGATTTTCTCGTGTTATAAGTCGGGACAAACAAAGGTTGCCGTTTATGTGAAAAAAGCATCGGGCAGCACAAAAGTCGGCACGGTAAAGGCCGATACTCGTCGTGTAAATGTTTATAATCAGAATGGGAAATTATTGCGTCGTAACGTGCCCTTTACGCGTGCTTTTTATGGACTGCCGCGTGGGGTTTATGTAGTCGATAATGAAAAATATTATATAAAGTGAGCGGCGTTTGAACCACCCGAATGCACACTGCGCGGTTGTTTCTGTACCGAGGGGGGTACACACAAGATGCGACTTTCTTTAGAAGGTCGCATTTTGTGTATGCTCTGTTTTGTTTTTTATAATTGTTAAATAATTTGTTAAATCTTTACGTGTACTATGTGCGGCGTTGTAATTTATCTATCTTTGTAGAAAACTTTTTTACTCGAAAAAGTTTTCTACAAATGCTAAACAATTTACAATCAAACAAATAACAAGTGAGAATGAGGGTACATATACATCCCGATTATGAATTTATGCGTCGCAATGTCAGGAATATAGTCCTTGGAAACTATATTCCCGACAAAGTGTTTTGCGACAAACGCAATGTGGTTGCTAAAATTACGCTTGATGGTCGCGAATTTGTCGTAAAAAAATACAAACGTCCCACAATTGCCAATTGTTTTATTTATACTTTCTTTCGTAAGAGTAAGGCGCATCGGGCCTACGAGTATGCACTAAAACTTTTAAAATTAGGTATAAGCACTCCTTTTCCGGTTGCGTATATCGAGGAGAAGCGTTACGGACTTTTCCATACGGGCTATCTTGTAACCGAGTATATGGATTCTCCTACGTTGGCGCAGATTAAGTCGGATGAAATGTCGATAGATAAATTACACCGTTTGGGGCACGACTTAATATCTTTTACTATTATGTTGCAAGAGAAAAGAGTGCTGCCGCTTGATTATAATCCGTCGAATATTTTTTATAATTACAATGAGGAGACGGGGAGTTTCTCTTTTGCGCTGACGGATATTAACCGTATGCGCTTTGGGCGCATTCCGTGGAGCAGGGATGCTATGCGCAGTTTCGAGCAGTTTGGTATCACTACCGATATATTGTACCACTTTCTTTTGGGCTATGCAATTGAGCGGAATGTGGATGTTGACCTGTGTATGTACGAGTTTCTAAGATTCAGGCTTATAAAGAAATTCCGACGCTTTTTAAAAGGTAAGGTTAGGAAAGGGCTTGAGCGGCACAAGGGCGAAGAAGAGTAGTCGGTCGGGCCTCGCCTCTATGCAAGCTCAATGACTTCGAGGTCTTTGAATTTATCACGGTCGATACTGACTTTTATCAGCGTGCGCTGTTGTTGCCATCCTTGTTTGCCTGCTGCCCCGGGGTTTATGTGCAGGCAGCCGAGTGTCTTGTCGAACATCACTTTAAGAATGTGGGAGTGTCCCGAGATAAAAAGTTGCGGCGGACGCTCGTAGAGCGCCTTGCGCACCGAGGCGTCGTATCGTCCCGGATAACCGCCAATGTGTTTCATCAGCACTTCGCAATCCTCAATTTTAAAGCGAAGCGTCTCGCTGTATTTCCGGCGCAGTGTCCCACCGTCTATATTGCCATAGACGGCACGCACGGGGCGGAATTTCTCTAACTGCTCGATGAGTACCTCGCTTCCAATATCACCTGCGTGCCATATTTCGTCGCAATCGGCAAAGTGTGTAAGGTAGCGGTCGTCCCAAAAACCGTGTGTATCCGAGAGTATGCCTATGCGTTTCATTTATCGATACGTCGCTTTACAAAATCGTATATAAATTGTGTCGTGCCTTCGATTCCCAAAATTGAGGAGTTTATACACAGATGATAGGCGGCGGCGTTGCCCCACTCGGTGGTTGCATAATAGTCGTGATAGGCGCGGCGTTTTTTATCGCCTCGTTCCATCTTTTCTTTGGCTTGCTCCTTGTTGAGGTTGTCTTTTTGCATTATTCGGGCAATGCGGTCGTCGCTGTCGGCGGTTATGAAGATGCTTATGAGGCAGGGGTGGTCGCGCAGTACATACTCCGAGCAACGTCCTATGGTGATGCACGACTCGCGCTGTGCAATGCTGCGCATTGCCTCGCTCTGAAATTCAAACAGACGGTCGCTGTGCATACAGCTGTCCTGTCCACCAAAATACTCGGCAACAGTGTGGCGCAGTGCTATGATATTGCTGAGGAACGAGTCGGATTCTTGTTCGTCGGCATTCTCGAATGCCGAGGCGTCGAGGCCGCTCTCTTGTGCAGCAACCTCTAACAGTTTCTTGTCATAAACAGATATTCCTAACATATTGCCCAGCTTCTCGGCAATCTCTTTGCCGCCGCTGCCTAATTGTCGTCCTATTGAAATAACATATTTTTTCATTGTACTACGCTTTATTTGTTAGTTGATACCGTCTTTATGTGTGCGCCACTCGCGGAACTGCATAATGAGCATTATAATAGTGAGCAGTGCTGCTATAAAATCGGAAATCGGCATACTGTACCACACTCCGCTCTCGCCCCAAAATAGTGGCAGAATAAGCAGTAGGGGGATGAGCAACAGTATCTGACGGGTGAGCGAAAGGAAAATAGATTTATTAACCTTGCCGATGCTTTGGAAAAAGTTTGTTGTAACCAATTGGAAGCCTATGAATGGCATAAACATAAACATCAGACGCATTGCCTTGGTCGAGCTTTCGATGAGTGCCTGCTCGGTGGTAAATGCCCGTGCAACGGTTGCCGGCATAAACTCGCCAACCAAAAACCCCAGTGTGGTAACTACGGTAGCCCAAATAATTGTTAGTTTAAGTGCCTCTTTTACACGGTCGGGCTTGCGTGCACCGTAGTTGTAGCCCACGATTGGCTGCATACCTTGTGTGAGGCCAAGAACAACCATTACAAATATAAATTGTATGCGGTTCGATATTCCGTATGCGGCAATGGACATATCGCCATCGTCGCTGTAACCTCTTAATCCTTTGTTTATGATAATAACTACAAGGCAGGCTGCTGCGTTTATAAAGAAGGGCGACATTCCTATCGAGAGAATGCTCTTTACAATGTTATTGCGCAGACGGTAGATTCCGCGTTGCAGATGCAGTAATTCGTTGGGGTTGGTCAGTAGCTTAATCTGCCATATAAGGGTGATGCACTGTGCCAGAATAGTGGCAAGCGCGGCGCCTCGAATGCCCCAACCGAGTACAAAAATGAAGATAGGGGCTAATATGGCATTTGCGCATACGGTGAGTATGGTTGCAAACATCGCCTGTTTAGGGTGTCCGGCGGCTCTTATGGCTGCGTTTATTCCTAAATAGAGGTGCGTGAATATGTTTCCGTACAAAATTACCTGCATAAAAGCGCGTGCGTGGGGTAGTGTGCTCTCGCTTGCTCCAAAAAAATATAGGATGGGGTCGAGGAATATGAGTGCCACTGTGGCAAATAATACTCCCACTATTATATTCAGCGTAACAAGATTGCCTAAAATTATTTTTGCCGAGTCGTAGTCGCGTTGCCCTAATCGCACAGATAGCTGTGTTGCGCCTCCGACGCCTACCATTGCACCGAATGCAGCCGATAGGTTCATTAGCGGGAAGGTTGTTGCAAGGCCCGAAATTGCGAGTGCACCAACGTCGGGGATGTGTCCTATAAATATACTGTCGATTGTGTGGTAGATTGAAGAGGCTGTCTGTGCAATAATGGCCGGGATTGCATATTGCATAAGCAGCTTGCCTACACTTTCGGTTCCAAGCTCGGTCGGGACTTTTCGTTCTATATTTTTACTCATAGTTTTTCTTTTGTATTGCAGCCGTGATGCAAAAAATCTTCTTAACTTTGCATCGAACCAAAATATTCTGTGCGAAGATACAAAAAAGCAGGATAGTTTTGTTCGTGTTTTTTGATTATTTACGCAAAAAATAATACAGAATATATGCAAACGAGTGTGTTAGTGGGAATGAGCGGTGGAATAGACAGTACGGCTGTATGCAGTATGCTGTTAGAGAAGGGTTACAGGGTAGTGGGGCTCACTTTTGTTACTTGCGACGCATCATTTGCAGCTGCCGAGGCTGCTGCCGCTCTTGCTCGACGATTGGGTATTGAGCATTATATTGATGATGTGCGCGAGGAGTTTCGCGCTAAGGTGGTTGAGCCTTTTATTGACGGCTATCTTCAGGGGCTTACGCCTAACCCCTGTGTCAACTGCAACAGAGTGATGAAATTCGACCTTCTGTGCAGGTGGGCCGATAGGCTGGGATGCGCGAAAATTGCCACCGGACACTATGTGAAGGTGCACGAGCGCACGGCCGATGATGGCTCGCCGCGTTATTATATAGCCACGGGCAACGATAATAAAAAAGACCAGAGCTATTTTTTGTGGCGTCTGACGCAGGAACAACTTTCGCGCTGTATATTCCCGCTCGGTGGGTGGCATAAGCGCGACGTTTGTCAATATCTTGGAGTAAATAATCTTGACGAGGCGGGTAAGGATGGCGAGAGTATGGAGGTGTGTTTTGTTCCGGGCGACTATCGCGATTTTCTGCGCAGTAACATTCCTAATGTCGATGAGGTTATACGCGAGGGCTCTTTTGTCGATTCCGAGGGGCGTGTTATTGGCACGCATCGGGGCTACCCCTATTACACAATCGGACAGCGCAAGGGATTGGGAATTGCATTGGGCTATCCTGCATACGTACTTAAAATAAATGCTCCCAAAAACACGGTGATGCTGGGAACGGCCGATAAACTCGCCACACATTATATGCTCATTCAGCAGCCCGAGTGGGTGGATGGCGTGCCCGGGCACTCTTTGTCGGTGCGGGTACGTTACCGCAGCGCACCGATTGCTTGCGATGCTCCGCAACCCGTTGGCGACGGGCGGTGGCTTGTGTGTCTGCACAGCGAGGCTTCGGCAATTACTCCGGGGCAGTCGGCAGTGTTTTATGTGGGCGACACTCTTGTCGGCGGAGCCTATATTGCTTCGCAACGCGGTATTAACCAATGGATAAAAGAAAAATGATAGAACCTGTTACTCTATACTCTTTAAATAATCTTGTGCGCAGTGCCATTGCCGAGGCAATGCCCACGAGCTATTGGGTTACGGGCGAACTGAGCGAGGTGCGCGAGACTACAGCCGGACACTGTTACATAGAACTTATAGAACGCGACGAGAAGACAGCGGCAATAGTGGCAAAGGCTCGTGGTACAATATGGGCTCGAACCTATTCGCTGCTGCGTCCCTATTTCCTTGAACAGACGGGCAGGCAATTCGCCGCCGGGCTGAAGGTGCTTTTGAAAGTTACGGTCGAGTTTCACGAACTTTACGGCTACTCGCTCTATGTATGCGACATTGAGCCTGCGTTTACTCTTGGCGAAACTGCACGCCGGCGTCAGATGATAATCAACCGTCTCGTCGAGGAGGGGGTAATTGACCTTAACAAAGAGCTCTCCTTCCCGGCTCTGCCGCAGCGTGTGGCTGTAATCTCATCCTCTTATGCGGCGGGTTACGGCGATTTTTGCGACCAACTTCTGAATAATCCCTACGGCTTTGTCTTTTATCCCTCTCTGTTCGCTGCGCCTATGCAGGGTGATAAGGTCGAGAGTGGTATAATTGCTGCGCTCGATAGGATTGCCGATAGCATCGACCATTGGGACGTTGTTGTGATTATCAGGGGCGGAGGCGCGACAAGCGACCTTTCGTGTTTCGATACATATAATCTTGCAAACAATTGTGCGCAATTCCCATTACCCATAATAACGGGCATCGGACATCAGAGGGACGATACTGTACTCGACACCGTTGCACACACACGTGTAAAAACTCCCACTGCCGCGGCCGAGCTTCTTATTCACACTATTGCCCGTCAGGCGGCGCTGTTGGACACTGTAGCCGGCAGCATCGTGGCGGCGGTGCGCGATGGGCTCTCGGAGCAAAAAATGCGCTTGCAGACAATTCTACAGCGTTTGCCAATTGCTACAGCCCTTTACCTTCAGAATCAGCACCATAAACTCGACCTGTGGCAGCAACAGGCCGCGTCTGCGTCGCCACAAAGAATATTGTCGTTGGGCTACAGCCTTACAACCTGTGGTGGCAGGATAGTGCGTGGAACGGCCGACGTAAAGAGCGGCGATACAATAGTTACACATCTTGCCGATGGAACGATAATAAGCACTGTAAATAATGATAAATGATTATGAATGAAAATATTACATATAACGAGGCGGTTGCTCGTCTCGAAGAGATTATGAACCACATTCAAGGAGGTGATGTGGATATTGATAAATTGGCTCGGGAATTATCCGAGGCTCAAGAATTGTTGCAGTTTTGTCGTGCTCGTCTGTTTAAGGTCGATGAGGAAGTGAAAAAAATATTGGAGTCATTGTCGGATACCTTATAAAAAGAGTACCATTTTTACTAAAAAATAAAGGCTGCTTTACACTTGTTTAAGCATTTTTGTGTATATTCGCACATTATTGTGGTAAAAAAGCAAAAATAATATAAAAATGAAAGCTATTGATTGGTCTAATGTCGGGTTCGGATATATGAAGACCGACTATAATGTACGTTGCCGATACTCCGACGGAAAGTGGGGCGAGATTGAGGTGTGCAGCGAAGAGACACTGAATCTTCATATGGCAGCCACTTGTCTGCACTACGGGCAAGAGGCTTTTGAGGGCTTGAAGGCTTTTCGTGGCAAGGATGGCAAGGTGCGTATCTTCCGCCTCGAAGCTAATGCCGAGCGTTTGCAGAGTACTTGCGACGGTATCCTTATGCCGCAAGTGAGTACCGAACTTTTCCGTGAAATGGTAACAAAGGTGGTTACTCTGAACAAAGATTATATCCCCCCCTACGAGAGCGGTGCATCGCTCTATATTCGTCCTCTGCTCATCGGTACAAGTGCACAGGTTGGTGTACATCCGGCAAGCGAGTATCTGTTCATAATTTTTGTAACTCCGGTGGGCCCCTATTTCAAGGGAGGGTTCGCTACAAATCCTTATGTTATAATACGTGAGTACGACCGTTCGGCACCATTGGGAACGGGACGCTATAAGGTGGGTGGAAACTACGCCGCAAGCCTCAGAGCCAATCAATTGGCCCACGAGAAAGGCTACTCGTGCGAATTTTATCTCGATGCCAAAGAGAAAAAATATATCGACGAGTGTGGTGCAGCCAATTTTATCGGAATAAAGAATAATACATACGTTACACCACTGTCAACCTCTATTTTACCCTCGATAACCAATCGCAGCTTGCAACAGCTTGCACGTGATATGGGGCTTACAATAGAGCAACGCCCAATTCCCGAGGAAGAGCTCTCGACTTTTGAAGAGGCCGGTGCTTGCGGAACGGCTGCGGTAATCTCGCCCATTGAGCGCATCGACGACCTTGAGCGTGGAACATCTTATGTAATTTCAAAAGACGGAAAGCCCGGCCCTGTGTGCACAAAACTGTACGAGAAACTGCGTGCCATTCAATATGGCGACGAGCCCGACAATTATGGTTGGGTAACAGTGCTCGATATTTAACAGTCTCTAATAACCGACTAAAAACGCTGAATTTAATGGCAAAAGGAAAATTACAGAAGTTTGCCGATATGCGCGAGTATAGCAATGTGGTCGAGCACCCCTATTCTGTTGCCGATAATGTGGAATTTCCGCTTGCGGGAAATTGGAGAAGGGATTTTTTTGGCAACGATAACCCCATAGTGCTTGAGCTTGGTTGCGGCAGGGGCGAATATACGGTGGCATTGGCTCGCCGCTGTCCCGATAAAAACTTTATCGGCGTGGATATTAAGGGTGCGCGAATGTGGAGCGGTGCAACCGAAGCACTGCGCGACGGGCTCGATAATGTGGGCTTTCTGCGTACAAATATTGAGATTATCGACCGACTGTTTGCTGCCGGCGAGGTGAACGAAATATGGCTCACATTCCCCGACCCGCAGATGAAAAAGGCTACCAAACGCCTCACCTCGTCGCTCTTCCTCGAACGCTACGGTAGGATTCTTGCTCCCGAGGCAGTAGTGCACCTGAAAACCGACAGCAATTTTATGTTCACCTATACAAAATATATTACCGAGGTTAACAGTCTGCCGGTGTATGAATGTATCGAGGATGTTCACAGCCGCGAGGATGAGAGTGAGATACTGAAAATCCGCACCTACTACGAGTCGCAGTGGATTGAGCGAGGATTGACAATAAAATATATCTCTTTCGGCCTGTCGAAGCCTGCGGGATTTATAGAGCCGGATGTTGAAATTGAACTCGACGAGTATCGCAGCTACAACCGCAGCAAGCGCAGCTCGCTCGAAAAACGTAAATAACCCTTGAATTATGCTTAAACATATAGTAATGTGGCGCTTCGTCGATGGCGCCGAGGGCAAAAGCCGTTTGCAGCACGCACAGTGGATGAAAGAGCACCTTGAGGCACTTGTGGGTGTCGTCCCCGAGATTCGCTCCATTGAGGTGGGTGTAAACTGCTACCCAAGCGACACGGCCTACGATGCAGTGTTAATATCTACTTTCGATAATCACGAGGCAATGAACCGCTACAAAGTACATCCTGCGCACGTTGCAGTTGCCGAATATTGCAAAAAAGTGCGCGAGAGCCGCGTTGATATTGATTACGAAATTTAGAAACTGTCAAATAAAGAATTATAATGGCATTATATCCGAAATTGATACTCGAAGCACTCGAAAAAGTGCGTTACCCCGGAAACGGAAAAAATCTTGTCGAGGCCGAGATGGTCGATGACAACATACGCATCGACGGCAACAAGGTGAGCTTCTCGCTCATATTTGAAAAACCCACCGACCCTTTTATACGTTCGGTGGTAAAGTCGGCCGAGGCAGCAATTCTCACCTACGTCGGAAAGGATGTAGATATTGTTGGAAATATCAGCGTTGTGAGCCGTCAGGCAGCACGTCCCGAGGTTGGTAAATTCCTGCCGCAGGTGAAGAATGTAATTGCAATATCCTCGGGCAAGGGAGGAGTGGGAAAATCGACCGTGTCGGCCAATCTTGCCATTGCTCTTGCACGATTGGGCTATAAGGTGGGGCTGTTGGATGCCGATATTTTCGGCCCCTCAATCCCCAAAATGTTCAGTGTCGAGGACGAGCGTCCTTATAGCGAGCGCATCGACGGCCGCGACCTCATCCTGCCCGTTGATAAATATGGAGTAAAAATTCTCTCGATAGGCTTTTTTGTCGATCCCGAACAGGCTATCCTGTGGCGCGGAGGAATGGCCAGCAACGCTCTTAAGCAACTTATAGCAGATGCAGCGTGGGGCGACCTCGACTATTTTCTCATCGACCTTCCCCCCGGCACAAGCGACATTCACCTGACAATTGTTCAGAGCCTTGCACTCACGGGTGCAGTAGTTGTAACCACCCCTCAAGAGGTGGCGCTTGCAGCAGCCATCAAGGGTGTGAATATGTTTATAAATGATAAGGTTGCAGTGCCTATTTTGGGAGTGGTCGAAAATATGGCGTGGTTCACTCCGGCCGAGCTGCCCGAGAACAAATACTATATATTCGGTCGCGATGGTGGCCGACGTATGGCCGAGGCCTACGGTATTCCACTCATAGGGCAGATTCCACTTGTGCAGAGTATCTGCGAGAGCGGCGACGAGGGGCTGCCCATCGCAATGAAGGCCGACACACCCGACGGACAGGCGTTCCTTGCACTTGCAGCCTCGCTTGTCGAGCAGGTTAGATTGCGTAACGAACAACAGCCTCCCACCAAGATAGTGGCAACAAACTGATACACGTACAATACTATGAACGAACCTATAATGACACTCCTTGCGCAACGTATGCGCAAGGAGTGTCATTTAATATGCATAAACACCTTAATAACAATGAAGAATAGTATAAGAGTAGAGAGGGCTGTTGTTGATATTTCGCAACAGCAGCTTGCCGACGCAGTGGGTGTTAGCCGTCAGACTATAAATGCAATAGAGAAAGGGCGCTTTGTGCCCTCGACGGTGCTTGCGCTGAAAATTGCACGGCACTTTAATAAAAAGGTCGATGATATTTTTATTCTCGACGACGAGGATTGACTGATACAAGAAAGAGGCTGACAACCAAGTCAATACGACTTGGTTGTCAGCCTCTTTCTTCTCATTATTATAATGTGTTTTTTATGTGGTAGTAGAATCCAATGGCTGCGGCGATAAGAAAAACTCCTGCTGCACCATATAGCAGGCGGCTTTTTGTGCGTCCATAGTAACGCACCACCGGAGCGGCGTTTCTCGATGCAAAGAACCACTCCCAGTTGAGCAGCGCAGCCAATAGGACAATAATGCCCGCAATTAGAAAAATCGTTTGCAGAATATTGTGTGCAATCATTTTTTTATTCGGCATTTTCTATTGACCACCCTTGAGCACGCAGTTGCATTTCGACGCCGTCGCGTGTTATCATTGCCTCTCCCATACTTTGGGCGACAATGTAGCCAATTACGTGCACGTCTTTCATTGAGGCAACTTTTTCGTGGTCGGCAATGGGGACGGTGAACAGAAGCTCGTAGTCCTCGCCACCGTTCAGTGCGCAGGTTATCACATTCATATTAAGCTCCTCGGCCATAATTGCCGTTTGATAGTCTATGGGGATGCGCTCTTCGTATATGCGGCAGCCCACGCCACTCTGTTTGCAGATGTGCATAAGCTCGGATGATAGTCCGTCCGAAATGTCCATCATTGCTGTGGGGCGGATATTCTCCTCGCGCAGACGCTCGATAATATCACGGCGAGCCTCGGGCTTCAATTGGCGCTCCAGAATGTACTCTTTCCCGGCAAAATCGGGCTGCATATCTTTTCCGGCGGTGGCAATCTTTTCACGCTCAAGAAGTTGCAGCCCCATGTATGCTGCCCCCAAATTTCCGCTAACGCATATAAGGTCGGTCTCTTTGGCTGTGCTGCGCTTTATCGAGCAGCCTTTGGGGGTTGTTCCCACTGCTGTGATGCTTATGGCAAGACCTGTGAGCGAGGCCGAGGTGTCGCCACCCACAATATCTACATTGTGCTGTGTGCAGGCCAGCTTCAGACCATCGTAAAAATCCTCAATATCCTCGATGCAGAATTTCTTGCTAAGCGCAACCGATACGGTAATCTGCTTGGGGGTGCCGTTCATTGCATAAATATCCGAGAAATTGACCATTGCAGCCTTGTAACCCAAATGTTTAAGCGGAACGTATGTGAGGTCGAAATGTATGCCCTCCATCAGAAGGTCGGTGCTGACGAGTACCTCTTCGTCGTCCGAGAATTGCAGGATGGCTGCATCGTCGCCGACTGCCGTAACAGTCTCTTTGTTGACAATTTTAATGTCGGACGTCAGACGCTCGATGAGGCCAAACTCGCCTATGGTCGAAATTTCGGTTCTTTTATTTGTGTTCATAATGTATATAAAGCGTCGGTTGTCATAATTAAAATAACTTCTAAGCTCGGTTAACAATCTCGCGGAAGATGGTGGTCATACGGGGCTGAGCCTCGTCGGCAGCCTTCTGAACCTCTTCGTGGCTCACCTCGACCACAACACCCTCGATGCCAAGGTCGGTGATAACCGAAATTCCAAATACACGGATGCCGCAGTGGCGGGCAACAATTACCTCGGGGACGGTTGACATTCCCACAGCGTCGCCACCCATACGGTGGAACATCACATATTCGGCGGGTGTCTCAAAGGTGGGGCCTTGTGTGCCAAGATATACACCCTCGACCACGCGGATGCCCTTCTCGGAAGCAATCTCCTTGGCCATTGCAATAAGCTCGGGGCTGTATGTTTTGCTCATATCGGGGAAACGGTCGCCATAGGGGATGTTCTTTCCGCGCAAGGGGTGCTCGGGGAAGGTGTTGATGTGGTCGGTGATAATCATAAGGTCGCCGATGAGAAAATCGGGGTTCATACCTCCTGCGGCATTCGATACAAAGAGTGTCTTAATGCCAAGCTCGCGCATTACACGCACGGGGAAGGTTACCTCTTTCATTGAATAGCCTTCGTAGTAGTGGAAGCGGCCTTGCATTGCCATAATCTCCTTATCGCCCAATTTGCCGAAAATCAGCTTGCCCGAGTGTCCCTCGACTGTCGATAGGGGGAAATTGGGAATATCCTCGTACTTAATTTCGTATTTATCGGTAATTTCGTTTACAAGACTGCCGAGGCCTGTACCAAGGATAATGGCTGTCTCGGGAGCTGTGGTCATACGTGCCTTCAGAAAGGCTGCTGTTTCTTGAATTTTCTGTAACATAATTATATCTTTTGTGGTTTAAAAATTATTACTTCTAATGGGTAACAAATTTTGTTATTGTTTGGTCGAATATCTCCTTTTTATTGTCGAGAAAATCGACTTCGATTGGCAGGGCGTATATGTTCTCTTTTATAATAGGAGGCAGTGAGGGGAGCGCTGTCAGCCTTGCGGCGTCTTTCTCGGTGGTAATTATCAGTTTATCGCCGGCGATGCGCGAGAATGTGTCGGCAATGTCGTTAATCTCACCCTCACTGAAATTATGATGGTCGGCATATTGTTTGAGCATCACCGATGCTGCCTGTTCTTCGAGGTGGGCTTTCAGTGGGGCGGGCTTTGCAATTCCGGTGAGCAACAGTATGTTGCAGCCCTCTATCTTACACTCACTGTTGTCGGCCTTGGCAAAGAGGGGGTAGGGCGTGCCATATTTCATTGTCGAGAAAAATACAGGTGCATTCTTTCTTGTTTGTAGCATTCTGCGGCACATCCCTTTGTGCTCGTCGCTCATATTAAGCGGACACTTTGTTACTATTATAATATCGGCACGCTCGATGCCGGCCATCGATTCTCGCAAACGTCCGATGGGCAGCAGTGTATCGCGCCACACGGGACGATTATTGTCAACCAACAGAATGTAAAGACCGGCCTTTACGTAACGATGCTGATAGGCGTCGTCGAGCAGAATTACCTGTGGCGCATTCTCGTCGTGCAGCAGATGGTCGATGCCGCGCACGCGCTTTTCATCGACGGCAACGGTTATATTCTTGAATTTTGTCTTTATCTGATGAGGCTCGTCGCCTATCATCGGCATTGCAGTCTCCTCGGTAGCCTTTAAAAAACCTCGGCTTTTGCGCCCGTAGCCCCGGCTGAGCACTGCTACATTATAGTCTCTGACTAATAGTTTTATAAGATACTCGGTGTGTGGAGTTTTTCCCGTTCCGCCAACGGTTATATTTCCTATGCAGATGATGGGAATGTCGAAACGGGTGCTTTTGAGCCATCCGCAGTCGAACGCTCTGTTTCTTGCCGATGTTACCCAGTGAAAAGGGTTAATGGCATTTAGTACTTTATATAATAATGTGTCTTTTGACATTGCTTTTTTATTACAATGCGAATTTAGTTAAAACTTCTCACGCGGCACAATATTTTTCCCTTTCTTTCGTAATTTTTAGTGTCGAGGGTACAAAGTTTTCAATATTTTAAGATGTTTTTACATTTTAACAAAAGGTTTTTGCCTAAATGTTTACGAGATTGAAAAAAATAACTTATTTTTGCCCGAGATTGTCGTGCAATTTTATGTTTTTTTGTAAGTTGCCGTCGGTTAATGGCTGCCTGTTGCGATTGGAAAGGTGCTCGAGTGGCTGAAGAGGCACGCCTGGAAAGCGTGTATGCGTCAAAAGCGCATCGGGGGTTCGAATCCCCCTCTTTCCGCGTTGAGATTAAATACTAATGTTAACTTAAAATAATCAATTCTTAAAAATTACACACAATGAAAAAGATTTTTGCAATCGTTGCAATGTTGGGTATGTTCACATTCGGTGCTACCCAAGTTATGGCTCAGGATGCAGCTGCTGCTCCCGAGGCACAAACAGAACAAGTTAGTGATTCAGTTGAGGCTGCTCCCGCCGGGGAGGCTGCTCCCGCTGAGGCTGCTGCTCCCGTAGAGGAGGCAGAGTCTGAGGGTTTCCACAAGACACTGAAGATTAAGTTTATCGAGGGTGATGCAGGCTTTATGTCTCTCGTTGCTATAGCAATGGTGATTGGTCTTGCATTCTGTATCGAGCGTATCATCTATTTGAGCCTTGCTCAGGTGAATACAAAGAAACTTATGGAGGCTATCGCTGCTGCTCTTGAGAAGGGCGATGTTGAGAAAGCTAAGACAGTTTGCCGTAATACAGCAGGTCCTGTTGCTGCTATCTGCTATCAGGGTCTTCTCCGTGTAAATGACGGTCTCGACGTTGTTGAGCGTTCGGTTGTTTCTTACGGTAGTGTTAAGGCCGGTGAGCTCGAGAAAGGTTGCTCTTGGATTACACTGTTCATCGCGATGGCTCCTTCACTCGGATTCTTGGGTACTGTGGTTGGTATGGTTATGGCGTTCGACGACATTCAGGCAGCAGGTGATATTTCTCCGACCGTTGTTGCCGGTGGTATGAAAGTGGCTCTTATTACAACTATCTACGGTATCGTGGTAGCTCTTATTCTTCAGATTTTCTACAACTTCATCCTCGGTATGATTGAGAGCCTTACCGCAGATATGGAGGATTCTTCAATTACACTTCTTGACTTGCTCACAAAGTACAACCTTAAGAAGTAATTTTCTAACAGCTTAATTAAATTTTTATAACTATGAAAGCTGGTGATGCTGTAAAATATGCAAAATGGTTGTTTTACGTACTTATGGTGGTAACAGTCGTTATACTTGGATTGTTCTTCTTCGTAGGTTACGATAATACAACTATGGTTGCGGCAGGGCCCGTTACAGACCCTGAGAACCTTGATGCGTTAATGTACTGGATGTATTTCTTGACAGGAATGGGTATTGTTTGTGTATTGTTCTCGACAGGTAAGCAATTCATTTCAATGCTTAGAACTGATTTCAAGGGTGCTATCAAGGGTGCTATCTATCTTATATTACTTGTTGCGTTGTTTGGTGTATCGTATGCAATGGCATCTGAGGAGGCTGTTGTTGTTAACGGCTTAGCCTTTGAAGATACAACAATCTTGAAATTTACAGACCTTTGTATTTATCCGCAATATGTATTGCTGTTGGTTACCACTGTTTGTACTGTTGTTGCATTAACAGGTGTAATTAAGGCTGCTAACAAAATTAAAGCATAATTAAAATGGCAAGAGCAAAAAAGAAAGTTCCGGGTATTAACGCCAGCTCAACGGCGGATATCTCGTTCATTCTTCTCATATTCTTCCTTGTAACCACATCAATGAATAGCGATGGTGGTTTGCATGTACGCCTTCCTAACCCTCCCGATGAAAATATCGAGCAGGATCCTCCCAAGGTTAAGCAACGTAATACAATGGTTGTAACAGTGAATATGTACAACCAGATACTTGCCAAGGTGGGTAACAGCGAGTCTAAGGAGGTGCAGATTGGTGAATTGCGCCAGTTGGCCAAGGAGTTTATTGAGAATCGTAACAACGATATCAAATTACCCGAGTTGCACGCAGTAGAGTTGCCCGCGCCTTTCGGTGAACAGAATATCACAAAGAATCACGTGATTTCGTTTGTTACCGACCGTGCAACAAGCTACGATGTGTACTTCCAAATTGAGAATGAGTTGTATGGTGCATATAATGAGTTGCGCGACGAGCTTGCACGTAAGACATTCGGACACGGATATAGTCAGTGCAACGAGGATCAGCAGCTTGCTGTTCGCCAATACTACAAGTGTATGATTTCAGAGGCTGAGCCTAAGAATTACGGAAACCAATAATTTAGTACTATGAGTAAGTTTCAAAATAAAGGAAAGGCAGAAATACCCGAGTTGAACACCTCGTCTCTTCCTGACTTGATTTTCTCTATTCTCTTCTTCTTTATGATTGTAACATCAATGCGTGAAGAGACTTTGAAGGTCGAGTTTAAAGCTCCCTCAGGTACTGAGATTGAAAAACTTGAGCGTAAATCACTTGCTTCGAACATTTACATCGGTAAGCCCACACGTGAGTATCGTGGTAAATTCGGTTCGGGAAGCCAGATTCAGGTAAACGACAAGTTTATTGATGTTTCGTACATTGGTCAGTTTGTTCAGGATGAGCGTGGTAATCTTGCCGAGCGCGATAAACCTTTTATGAAGATTGTCCTCAAGAGCGACGTTAATACCAAGATGGGTATTATCACCGACGTTAAGATGGAGCTTCGTAAGGCATACGCGTTGTCAATTGTTTATCAAGCTACACAACGCTAATAGATATATTAGAGTTATATACAAAGAGAATGAGACGCCCGTCGGGCGTCTCATTCTCTTTGTAGGTAGTTTGTTTACAAAAGGGGGAAGGCTCTTGTGGCTGTTAAACAGTAAGTGGCGGCCAAAAGACCGCCACTTACTGTTTATGGTTTTGTATATGTTGCAAAAGTGTAATTGTACTCGTGCTTATCGTCCTTGTCGTGCTTCTCTTGTGCTGCGAGTTTCCACTCGCTGTCGATGCTTGGGAAGAATGCGTCGGCCTCGGGTGGGGTATCGTCAATCTCGGTAAGAAAGAGTGTGTCGGCCCTGTCTATGGCGTGTCTATAGAGTTGCTCGCCGCCTATGATAAAGACTGTTGCATCGTCGGGGCAGCTGCGCAATGCCTTGTCGAGCGAGGTGAAATGTTCGGCGCCGGGGAAATTGCCTCCCTTGCGCGAGAGGACAATGTTACGGCGGTTGGGGAGTGCTCCCTTGGGCAGCGAACGGAATGTGTTGCTGCCCATAATTATTGTGTTGCCCGTAGTCAGCTCTTTAAAGCGTTTAAGGTCGTTGGGCAACCAATATATCAATTTGTTTTTATTGCCGATTGCTCTGTTGCGGGCAATGGCTGCTATCATTGCTATTTTCATAATTGTACCTGTTTATACGGCAACGACGCCCTTTATGTGTGGGTGGGCTGTGTAATTTTCGAGGCTGAAATCTACAAATTTGAACGAGAAAATATCTTTTACCTCGGGGTTGATCTTCATCTGCGGCAGGGCGTATGGCTCGCGTGTCAGTTGCAGTTTGGCCTGCTCGATGTGGTTGATGTAAAGATGTGCGTCGCCAAGCGTGTGGATGAATTCTCCGGCTTTGAGCCCTGTTACCTGTGCAACCATCTGCAAGAGCAGTGCGTACGATGCAATGTTGAATGGTACGCCCAAGAAGCAGTCGGCGCTGCGCTGGTATAGTTGCAGGCTCAGCTTGCCGTCGGCAACGTAGAATTGGAACATTGCGTGGCAGGGCGGCAGATTCATATTCTTGATGTCGGCCACGTTCCAAGCGTTGACGATGATGCGGCGGCTGTCGGGGTTGTTCTTTATAGTGTCGATGACCTCACTTATTTGGTCGATGTGCCCACCGTTGTAGTCGGGCCACGAGCGCCATTGGTAGCCGTATATGTGCCCGAGGTCGCCATTTTCATCAGCCCACTCGTTCCATATTCTGACGCCGTTCTCTTGAAGATATTTTACATTAGTATCGCCATTAAGGAACCACAGGAGCTCGTGGATTATGGATTTTAAATGTAGTTTTTTTGTTGTGAGGCAGGGGAAGCCTTCTTCGAGGTTGAAGCGCATCTGATGGCCGAACACGCTTATTGTGCCCGTGCCTGTGCGGTCGTCTTTTCGTGTGCCCTCGTTGAGGATTCTTTCGAGGAGCGATAGGTATTGTTTCATTGTTCTATTATTTTTTTGTGAAGCGTACAAAAATAGCGATTTTTTACGCATGATTCAATAAAAAAGCTCTCTCTTTGTCTTATAATCTGCTCATAATTGTTAAAAAATATTTTATTCTCTTGTTTACAGCCTTGATGGTGATAATAAAATGAGAATATATTATATTCTCCGAGGGATTTTTTGTATCTTCGCAACGGATTATGTCCTGTCGATTTTTCGACGTGGAATGTATGTGGGAATGGAATTGAATGCAGATTTTATAATGCGTACAAAGGCTCTCTTTGGTAATGAGAGATTCGATGTTTTTCGGTCGGCTTTGTCGGCCGACCCCATTGTCAGCATACGTTACAATAGAAAAAAGTTGGATGGCGTCTCGATGGGCGAGCCTGTGCCTTGGGCTTCTGACGCCTGTTATTTGGCGGCGCGCCCTACATTTACCGGCGACCCGCTTTTTCATTCGGGTTGCTACTATGTGCAAGAGGCTTCGTCAATGTTTCTTGAACAGGCTGTTAAACAGTATGTTGATGCGCCTGTTCGAGTGCTCGACCTTTGTGCTGCACCCGGTGGAAAAACAACGCATCTGCTGTCGTTGTTGCCCGAGGGTAGTCTCTTGGTCTCGAACGAGCCTATGCCGTTGCGTGCGCAAGTGCTTGCCGAGAATGTGATTAAGTGGGGCAACCCATCGGCGGTGGTAACGCGAAATATGCCTGCCGACTTTTCGGGCCTGCGCAGTTTCTTCGATGTGATAGTGGTTGATGCTCCCTGTTCGGGCGAGGGAATGTTCCGCAAGGATGAGTTTGCCGTTGAGCAGTGGAGCGTGGGGAACGTGGTGCAGTGTGCCCGACGTCAGCGCGAGATTCTTGGCGACATCTGGGAGGCGTTGCGTCCGGGCGGGTTGCTTGTTTACAGCACCTGTACATTTAACCGCGAAGAGGACGAGGATTGTGTAGCTTGGATTGTCGATGAGCTTGGTGCCGAGGTGTTGCCTGTTGAAACGTCTCCCGAGTGGGGCGTTACGGGGAATCTTACCGACACGGGGCATTCTGTTTATCGCTTTATTCCCGGATATACAAAGGGAGAGGGCTTTTTTATGAGCCTTTTGCGCAAGGATGGCGATGGTGCGCCCCGACAGCAACAGCGTTCGGCAAAGCCACAGCTTGCTCCTGCAAAGAGCAGGGCTCTTGTCGAGGGGTGGGTCGAGGATGCAGACCTTTTCGACTTTCTTGTTGCGGGCGATAATATAATTGCAGTACCCAAACGACACACAGCCGATGTAATTGCATTGCAATCGTACCTGAGGGTGTTGCACGCTGCGCTCCCCGTGGCGCAAATAAAAAATAACAAGCCTGTGCCGCATCACGCGCTTGCGATGAGCACGTCGTTGTGTCGTGCGGCGTTCAGCAGCGTGCAACTGTCGCGTCAACAGGCGCTTGCCTATCTGCATCGCGAGACACTCTCGCTGCCCGATGCACCTATGGGGCTGTTGCTGCTGATGTATAGTGATGTGCCAATAGGCTTTGCCAAGAATGTGGGTAACAGAGCCAATAATATGTATCCGGCCGAGTGGAGAATACGTAAAAATCCGGTGGAATTATAATATAAAAAACAGAATATGAAAAAGTTAATGACAATGTTGATGCTGCTTGTCGCAGCCCAGATGTTTGCTCAGCTTCATGACCCTGTAAGCTTGAAGCACGCATTCAAAGTAGATGGTACCGAGGCGGTGCTTACTCTTAATGCTACCATCGACGATGGTTGGCATCTGTATTCAACCAACCTGCCCGATGGCGGCCCTACATCTGCTACAATAAATATCGAGAAAATTGAAGGAGCCGAGCTTGTAGGTGGTCTGTTGCCCGGAGCCGGTGAGATTGAGAAGTACGACCCTATGTTCGATATGAAAGTAAAGTATTTTGAACTTAAGGCTACATTCACTCAGAAGGTGAAAATAACTGCTTCGGAGTATAAAATCGAGGGTTATTTCCAATATGGAAGCTGCAACGATGAGAATTGTATGCCTCCCACAAACTACGACTTTACAATAAAGGGCACGGCAGATATAAAGGCCGATGCAACGGTAAAGACCGATGCTAAAAAGCCCGAAAAACCCGTCGAGGCTACCAAAAAAGAGGATAAGCCTGCCGAGGTTGTCGAGGCGGTTGAGCTTGTGGATGCTACCCCTGTAACCGCTCCTGCTGCTTTGGGCGACGATTATATTAAGAAACTGTGGACGCCTGTTATAGATGAGCTGAAGGCCTTTGAAGAGACAACCGACCGCTCGCTGTTGATGATTTTCTTGCTTGGATTCGGCGGAGGCCTTGTGGCGCTTCTCACACCCTGCGTGTGGCCCATTATTCCTATGACAGTGAGCTTCTTTCTTAAACGTACAAAGAGCCGCAAGCAGTCGCTCACCGAGGCAATAACTTACGGTATTTCTATTATTGTAATATATTTGGCTTTGGGCCTTATTGTAACAATGCTCTTTGGTGCGAGTGCTCTTAATGCTTTATCGACAAATGCAGTGTTTAATATACTCTTCTGCTTGTTGTTGGTGCTCTTCGGCGCGTCGTTCTTGGGCGGATTCGAACTTACACTCCCCTCGTCGTGGGTGAATAAGGTGGATGAGAAAGCAAGCAACACAACAGGATTGCTCAGCATCTTCCTTATGGCGTTTACTCTGGCGCTTGTCTCATTCTCTTGTACAGGCCCTATCATCGGATTCTTGCTTGTCGAGATGGGCACAAAGGGCGAGTTTTTCGGCCCTGCCGTGGGAATGTTCGGCTTTGCGCTTGCGCTTGCATTGCCTTTTACATTGTTTGCTCTTTTCCCCACGCTGCTTAAACAGGCTCCTCGCTCGGGTGGCTGGATGAACACAGTAAAGGTGGTGCTTGGATTCGTTGAGCTTGCCTTTGCGCTTAAATTCTTCTCGGTGGCCGACCTTGCATACGGCTGGAGATTGCTCGACCGTGAGGTGTTCCTTGCCATTTGGATTGTGCTTTTCGCTTGTTTGGGACTTTATTTGCTGAATATTATCCGCTTCCCGCACGACGACGAGGGTGATACAAAAACCTCGGTTCCCCGCTTCTTTATAGCTCTCTTTTCGCTTGCATTTGCTGTTTATATGGTTCCCGGCCTTTGGGGTGCACCTTGTAAGGCCATCAGTGCATTTGCACCCCCTATGTGGACACAGGATTTCAGCCTGAATAAGAATGTTATCCACCCCGTAAGCTACGACTATGAAGAGGGTATGCGCATTGCCAAGGAGCAGGGCAAGCCGGTGTTGCTCGACTTTACGGGACACGGTTGCGTAAATTGTCGCGAAATGGAGGCCTCTGTGTGGACAGACAGCCGTGTGATAGATATTCTGCAACAGAAATATGTGCTAATCTCGCTTTACGTCGATGATAGAACACCGCTATCCGAGGATATTATTGTCGAGGAACAGGGTCAGCAGAAGAAACTGCGTACAATTGGCGATAAATGGAGCTATCTGCAACGTGTGAAATTTGGTGCAAATGCCCAGCCTTTCTACGTTCCCGTCGATAATGAGGGTAATCCTCTGAACGGTTCATACGGACACAAGAAAAATGTCGATGAGTATCTGAATTTCCTTAATAAGGGACTTGATAACTATAAAAAATAAACCTTTGAAAAGAAGCAAGGAGTAGCACTTCGGACACTTCGCTTCGGGTGCATCTTCTTGTTGAAATTATATATTTGCACAGATGAACGAGACAAAACTGCTAAGGCCGTTTATCTGCCACAGAGCAGATAAAATATCGCAGTACGCAAATAACACCGAGGCTATACAGGCCAAGGTGTTGCGTCGTTTGGTCGATACGGCAGCTTCGACCGAGTGGGGCGTCAAGCATCAATATAGTAAGATAAAGAGTTACAGCGACTTTGCCCGCAATGTGGGCGTGCAGGACTATGAGACCCTCAAGGCTTACATCGACCGTATGCGACACGGCGAAAAGGATATTTTGTGGAAGGGTGCTTGTCGATGGTATGCAAAATCCTCGGGAACAACCAACGACAAGAGTAAATTTATTCCTGTTACGGCACAAGGGTTGAAGAATGTACACTATAAGGGTGGATTCGATGTTGTGTCATTGTATCTGCGCAATAATCCCGAGAGCCGTTTCTTCTCGGGCAAAGGACTTATATTGGGTGGCAGCCACGCAAGCAATTACAATGTGCAGAATAGCCTTGTGGGCGACCTTAGCGCCATACTTATTGAAAACGTCAACCCGTTTGTGAATTTTCTTCGTGTGCCCGAAAAGTCGATAGCTCTGTTGAGCGACTTTGAACAGAAAATGGACAAGATTGCCCGCGCCACACAGAATGTAAATGTAACCAATCTCTCGGGTGTGCCCTCGTGGATGATGGCGGTGCTCAAACATCTGCTCGACATTACAGGGAAAAAGAGCATTGACGAAATATGGCCTAATATCGAGGTCTTTTTCCACGGCGGAGTAGCCTTTACGCCTTACCGCGAGCAGTATAGGCAGATTATACGTAAGCCCGATATGCACTATATGGAGACATATAATGCAAGCGAGGGCTTTTTCGGTATTCAGAATGACCCGGCCGATGCCTCGATGCTGCTTATGATAGACTACGACGTTTTCTACGAGTTTATCCCGATGGACGAGTTTGACAAGCCCAACCCCACAGTGCTTCCCCTATGGGAGGTTGAGACGGGCAAGAATTATGCAATGCTCATAAGCAGCTCGTGTGGATTGTGGCGCTATCTTATTGGCGACACAGTGCGCTTTACAAGCAAAGAGCCTTATAAATTTATAATAACAGGTCGAACAAAGCATTTTATAAATGCGTTTGGTGAGGAGTTGATTGTTGACAATGCCGAGCAGGGGCTCAAGGCTGCCTGCCTTGCGACGGGTGCGCAGGTGGCTGAATATACAGCTGCTCCCATATTTATGAATGCCGATGCACGTTGCAGCCATCAGTGGTTAATAGAATTTTCGCAACCTCCCTGTTCGATTGAGCAGTTTGCCGAGGTGCTTGATAAGACACTTCAGCAGATAAATTCGGACTACGAGGCCAAGCGATACAAAGATATTACACTGCAACAATTACAGATTGTCGAGGCTCGGAAGGGTGTATTCAGCGATTGGCTCAAGAGTAAAGGTAAGTTGGGAGGACAGCACAAAGTACCTCGTCTGAGCAACAGCCGTCAATATATTGATGAACTAATGTCGATGAACAATCTATGACAAAAGTATATAAATACTGTCTGACAGCCCTCTCGGCGGCTCTTCTTGCAGCCTGTGCAAGTATGGGAACACCCGACGGTGGCCCTTACGACGAGGAACCGCCGTTTTTAGTGTCGAGTACTCCGGCTATGGGCGGACTTAATAGTAGTGCGCAAAAGATTACTCTTGAGTTTAACGAAAATATAAAACTTGAGAATGCCTTTGAGAAGGTTGTAATTTCACCACCCCAGATTGAGATGCCCGAGATAAAATCGAACGCGCGTCGCATCACCGTGGAGCTGTTCGACACGCTTCGTCCCGGCACAACATACTCTATCGACTTTAACGATGCGGTGGTAGATAACAACGAGGGCAATCCTCTTGAGAATTTTTCATTTGTATTCTCCACAGGCGACACGGTCGATACGCTTGCCGTGTCGGGCATTGTGCTCAATGCCGAAGACCTTGAACCTATCAAGGGTATTCTTGTAGGACTGCACAGGGTGGGCGACGATTCGGCCTTTTACAAGCGTCCGTTTGAGCGTGTGTCGCGCACCGACAGCCGCGGACGTTTCACCGTGCGAGGCATTGCACAGGGCGAGTATAATATATATGCTCTTGCCGATGCCAATCAGAATTACATCTACGACCAAAAGAGCGAGAAGGTTGCTTTCTTGGGCAGGAGTATAGAGCCATACGCCATCGGGGCTATGCGTGCCGATACATTGTGGCACGATTCGCTTACAATAGACACGGTTAAATTTGTGCCTTATACACGTTTCTTGCCCGACGACCTTGTGCTGTTGGCTTTTAACGAGCCTTTCCACTCGCAGTATCTGCAAAAGAGCCAGCGTCCCGAGCACAATCGCTTCACACTTTTCTTTGCCGAGAGCAACGACACACTGCCCACACTGCGCGGTCTCGACTTTAATTCGGACAATGCTTTTGTGGTAGAGCCATCGGAGAAGAACGATACAATACTCTATTGGATAAAAGATAGTACAATATATTACCGCGACACACTCACTATTGAGGCAACGTACAAAGTAACCGACTCGCTGGGAATTTTGGTTCCTCGCACCGATACACTCTATCTCTCGCCTCGAAAATTGCGTGCACGGGTGCTCAAAGAGCAGCAAGAGGCATACGAAAAGGCCGAGAAGGAGTTTATAAAGGCCGCAAAGCGTCGGGGCGACTACGACGAGGAAAATCCTCCCGTATATGTTCCTCCGACCCCCAAGATAAAGATAAAATCGCACAACTCCTCGGCAATGGATATTGACGTTCCCTACACGCTCTCTTTTGAAGAGCCTCTGCGCAGTATCGACACAGCGGCAATACACGTCTCGAAGGCAATTAACGACTCGACGTTTGTTGAAATACCGTTTATCTTGCGTGCAAGCGATAAAGTGCACCGCAGATACAACATTTTTGCCGAGTGGCGTCCCGAGGAAAAATACAAGGTCGAGATTGACTCGGCGGCTTTTGTGGGGCTTTATGGTGCTGCATCCGAGGCTTTTGACGAGAGTATATCCTTCCGTTCGCTCGACAGCTATGCGGTGCTGAATGTTACTGTAAAAGGGGTGGGCGACGGCGCTATTATGCAACTGCTGAGCAACGATGGCAAGGTGGTAGCTTCGCAGATAACCGAGCAGGGGCGTTGCTCGTTCTACTTTGTGCGTCCCGCAAAATATTATCTGCGTCTCATTATGGACGAGAATGGCAACGGTGTGTGGGATACAGGCAATTGTGCAAGCCGACAACAACCCGAGGCTGTATATTACTATCCGCACGTTCTTGAGCTGAAGGCCCTCTTCGAGTACGACCAAGATGATTGGAATATTTTAATGCCGCTTGGCGAGCAGAAACCATTGGAAATAACCAAGCAGAAGCCCGATCGCGAGCGTGTGAAACGTAACCGAAACGCCGAGCGCAAATTTAAGTAAGTAACTATGATTATGAAAAAGTTGTTTACAGGAATAACTCTCATTGCGGTGGCATTGATTTTGACAATGCCGCTTGCTGCACAAAATGTAAAACAGACGCCTGCTTTCCGTTCGGGCGAGACGCTGAAATGTAATTTTTACTTTAATTGGAAGTTTATTTGGGTGAAGGCCGGTGGCGCTTCCCTTATTATACGCGACACAATATTCAACGGGCAACGTGCGCAGTATATGTCGCTTCTGAGCACTACAAACAGCACTGCCGATGCTTTTTTTCGTATGCGCGACACGCTGACAACGGTGTTTACGAGCGATTATCGTCCTCTGTACTATCGTAAGGCCTCGGCCGAGGGTAAACACTACTATCTTAATCAGGTGTGGTACAGTTACTGCGACGATGGGAAGGTTAAAGTTTCGCAATATTTCAGACGCAATCAAGAGGAACCAAAATATAAAGAGGAGTATGTCGATAGACAGGTATATGATATGATGAGCCTCTTAGCATACGCACGTACACTCGATTTTGGCTCTCTTAAGAAGGGGCAGCGTCTTACTTTTCCCGTTGCCACGGGCAAGCGTATTGAACCGCAGCATCTGATTTTCCGTGGCCGTAAACGTACAAAGTCGGACGATGGACACGACTACGATTGCTTGGTAGTGTCGCTTGTCGAGGAAGAGGATGGCAAAGAGCGCGAGATTGTGAATTTTCACGTAACAAACGATGATAATCATCTGCCTATTTTGCTCGACCTTGCGTTGAATTTCGGTTCGGCCAAGGCTCGTCTCTCGCACAAGAGCGGGCTTCTCTATCCGTTAAAATCGCAAAGGGATTAGGGGCTTTCTTTTCTTGCCGCTTTTTTTGCCGGTATATAATTATGTATTTATAAAAATTCCACCGAGAACTTGTTCTCGGTGGAATTTTTGGGTTGTGCGCCCCGAGGATTCATTGCCGACTTTTTTTCCACTCGTTGTAGAGTTTTTCGACCTCGGCTATTGAAATGTCGAGCGTATTTAGGCTGCCGAAAAACTCGGGAAGCTCTTCGCTGAGAAAGGTCTGTTTGCGCAACTGTTTTATGCGTTCAACCGCACATTCTGCTACAAAATAGCCTATTCCACGTTTGTTGTAGATAATTTCCTGCCCTTGCAGCTGGTCGTAGGAGCGTACAACGGTGTTAGCATTGACCTCGACGGTGGCGGCATACTCGCGCACCGAGGGGATGCGTTCCTCTTCGCGGTAAGTGCCTTGCAGTATCTCGTCGCACAGGCGGTCGGCTATCTGTTGGTATATAGATTTTGTCTCTTTAAATTTCATCTTCTCAATCTGTTTGCAAAGTTAGCAATTTTGTGCTTATATAACTGCCAGCTTTTTGAAATTCTTGAGGCTGTTGCGCCACACATAATAGTTAAGCACAGCCAATATTGGGGTCATTGCGGCTATAAGCAGGCTGCTCGGGATTATTTTGCACAAATTCTTGGTAATTATCATTGTAAGAAGCAATATAATTACAACAAGTATTATCATCACAATAGAGCCTATGAACCAATTGTAGCCGCGGCAGCGTATGTTTACATAGAGGTTGTATATTGTGAGCCCTGTCAGAATAATGGTGGCGGTGGCGGGCCATCCTCCCTTGAATATTACAATGTCGAAGAAGAGGGGTGCGATGCTTCCTCTGAACTCAGCGGGCTTGTCTAAGAGCGATACGATGGGGTAGTGCAGGCACTCCAAAATTATGTAGGCTGCCAAAAAGAACACAACTGTTCCGACGCTGTAAAGCAGCACTTGTGCCGTCAGCTTCTCGCTGCTCGATGCGGGCAGCATAAAGTAGTTTGTGCCGTTACTCTCCATAATGTTGAATATGGTGGCGGAGTAAACTATTAACATTGTGCTCTGTGTACTGCTGAAAAATTCCAAGCAGTAGCTGCAATATTCGCTGTATGAGGCGTTTGTTATAAGCCCATAGGCAAAGGGGAGGGCCATCACAATGGTAAAGACCCGCAGCAGTGAAATTATTCTCGCACGCTCAACAACTGCCTCGTATCTTATTAGCAGCCAAAGGCGTTTTATACTGAATGTGTCAATTCTGTTCATAGTGGTGGTTTTTAGTGTGCTCCGTAGGTTATACTGAATTCTCTTTCTCCTTTGATTATGCTTACCTGTATGTAGCGGTCGGCCTCGGGATTCTCGCCTTCGGGGGCTGTGCGCCCGTAGCCCCACGAGTTGTGGTAGGTGTACTCAACGACCTCGCCTAAGGCTGGGTTTTTAATGTCTCGGGGCTTTTTGTATTTGTTCCACCCATAGTAGCTGTTGTGCGTTTCTGTTTGTGCGAGGCTGTCGAGGGTGTTGTAGAATTTCTCTGTGGGGGGTTCGTTGAATTTGTAAGATGAGGTCGAGGTAAAATCGCCCAAAATTCCGCCATCGTGGTAGTAGGTTTCTTCAAGATGCAGATATTCGGGAAAGTCGGCGTCTGTGATTCTTTCTAACCTTTGCTCCTCGATGATAATTACTTTGCGCGAGCCTTTGACGTTGGAGAATGTGAACAGCGCGACGTAAATAAGTATAATGAGTGCAATTATTTTCCAGAATTTGGGCTCGTGCTCTATTATGCTTTTACGTTTAAATTTGCGCCACACTGCACAGAGCGTTAGCAGTGCGAGTATAAGGTAAATGCAGCAGAAAATACTGAATGTATTTTCCTCGGCCGCAATGCCGCTCGTTCTTGATGTGATATGTGCAGGGATAAGGTAGAGCAGCGGCCACAATGTGAGTACAATGCTTGTTGCGCGGGTGAAGCTCCTTCTGCTCCACATTGTTCCACCCAAGAAATAGAGGCTGTAAAGCAGAATGAGTATGCTTGCAGTTAATCTGAGGTTGAGAATATATCTTATTTTGAATATTTCAAAAAATGCTGTTCCTATCTGTTGCAGAATTTCGGGCGTGTCGGCTGCTGCTGTTATTATGCTGTATGTGCCGACACCCGTCAGGTGCGAAAGGATTATTACTGTATAGGCGCCGAGGGTGCACAGCAGTAGTCGAGCTATGAACTTTTCACTGCTTTTGGCGGGGAGCATAATGTGGTTAATGTGCTCTTGCTTGTTGCTGTCGCCGACTATTGTCGATGCGCTCGATGCAAGCAAAATAAGGGTGATGATGCTACCTGCAAATGTAATTACGGAGCGAATTTCATTCTCGGCTAATGAGCTGTCTGCATGGGAAACACAGGCGATATAGGCTGCAAGAAGATAGGGTATCTGAAGGGTGAGCAACGATAGTAGTGTAAATATTACTATTCGTGCTCTATCTACTGTGAGGTAGTATCTGAGGAGTTGTGTAACGCGGGAAATTCTAAAATTGTTTTTCATTGTTCCTGTCGTTTATTTATTAAAGATGGTTGCAATCTTTTCTCTTTGTGCAAGTGTGGCGTTGAATAGAAGCTCTAAATTTATGTTGCTATCTGCACCCTCTTTATTCTGTCGCAAGAGGCTGTTACCGCTTACCGATGCTTGGCTGTATATTATGTCGCTGCTGTCAACGCCTGCGGTCGATTCCTCGAAGCGTAAGCGACTGCATATATCGCTAATTGTAGCGTCGAGCAGCACGCGTTTGTCGTCGATGATTATAACGTGGTCGAGCAGGCTGTCAATGTCGCGCACTTGATGTGTGGAGATTATTACCGACTTTTCGTCGTTCATTCCCATTGCTATTGCCTTGCGGAACTGACTTTTCGAGGGTATGTCGAGGCCGTTGCCCGGTTCGTCCATCACAAGCAGGCGGGTGTTTGTGGCGAGGGCAAAGCAGATGAACGCTTTTTTCTTCTGTCCCATTGATAGCTCGCCGAATTTTATGTCAGCCGGCATCTCGAATACGTCTAAATAACTGTTTAATTGTTCGTGGCTGAATTTTGGGTAGAATGGTGCTGTTATCTTAACATATTGCTTGAGGCTTATGTCGGGGAGCTCGAATTCTTCGGGCACTATAAACATTTCGCTTAATGTGCTCGGATGGCGCCGGCGTATGTTGCAGCCATTGAACAGTATTTCGCCGCTTTGTGGATGCAACAGGCCGGTAAGCAGGTAGAGTAGTGTGGTCTTTCCTGTACCGTTCTTTCCTAACAGGCCGAATACCTCGCCTGCACCAATGTTCAATGAAAAATTGTCATATACCGTGGCACTCTTCTTGTAGCCGAATGATAAATTCTTAATTTCAATCATAATCTTTTATTTTAGTATCTGTTTTTATGTTATGAGGTGTGGATTTTTGTTTGCAGTAGTGTATTAGTGAAATAGTACACTACAAATGTAAGGCGTTTTAATTTATCGTGCAATAGTTTGGCTTATTTTTTTTTTAGATTTTTTGGTGTGTCATTCTGTAGGCCGAGTTGAATCTTTAATGTAGTTGCTCGAAAGGCATTTTTGTGCCCTCCCCCTTTTTTGAGAGACACAAAAGTCTTTTGGGGCTGCAGCGCTTTTCGGGTACATTATGTATAAGAGACAAAAAGCGGACTTCACATAACTGTGAAGCCCGCTGAAATTATTTTGGTTGGGGTAAATTATTCTGCCCAATCCATCTTAGACATACGTACGTAGCTTGCGTAGCGTTTCTTGGCCATACCCTCGGCTGCGTCGAACAGCTCTTGTGCCTCGGCGGGGAACTGCTTTGCAAGTGATGCGTAACGTACCTCGCCTTGCAAGAACTCTTGGAACTTATCCCACTGAGGTTCTTTGCTGTCGAGTGTGAAGGGGTTCTTGCCCTCGTCCTCAAGTGCGGGGTTGTAACGCCACAAGTGCCAGTAACCACACTCAACGGCTGCTGCTTGCTCGGCCTGTGCCTTGCCCATACCCTTGCGGATACCGTGGTTGATACAGGGTGCGTAGGCGATTACGAGTGAAGGACCGGGATAAGCCTCTGCCTCGCGGATAGCCTTCAAGCACTGGTCGTAGCTTGCGCCCATTGCAATCTGTGCAACATATACGTAACCGTAGGTTGTTGCAATGAGACCGAGGTCTTTCTTGCGGATGCGCTTGCCTGATGCTGCAAACTTAGCGATAGCGCCAAGAGGTGTTGCCTTTGATGCCTGACCACCGGTGTTCGAGTAAACCTCGGTGTCGAGTACAAGGAGGTTGATGTCCTGACCCGATGCAATTACGTGGTCGAGACCGCCGTAACCAATATCGTATGATGCACCGTCGCCACCGATAATCCACTGTGAACGCTTAACGATGTATTGTTTAATCTTGAGAATCTCTTTGCACTTGTCGCAGTCGCAAGCCTCGCAAGCGGCGATGATAGCGGGAGCAATCTCCTTTGTTACATCCGAGCTGTTGCTGTTCTCAATCCACTTCTGTGCAAGAGCCTTAAGCTCGTCGGTGCAGCAGTCGCAGCTCTGAACCTCGGTGAAGAGGCGTGCCAAACGCTCGCGCATCTTGTTGTCGGCGAGCTTCATACCGAGACCAAACTCGCAGAAATCCTCGAACAATGAGTTAGCCCAAGCGGGACCGTTGCCATTCTCGTCCTTGGTGTAAGGTGTCGAGGGAACAGATGCCGAGTAGATTGATGAACAACCTGTCGCATTGGCTACAATCTGATGGTCGCCGAAGAGCTGGCTTACGAGCTTAACGTAAGGTGTCTCGCCGCAACCCGAACAAGCGCCCGAGAATTCAAACAGAGGAGTAGCAAACTGTGAGTTCTTGGGGTTGCTCTTAATGTCAACAAGGCGTTGCTTTGTCTTAACATTCTTAACGCAGTAGTCCCAGTTGGCTGCCTCGGCCTGCTCGTTCTCGAAGGAAACCATCTCAAGAGCCTTGCCGCCGAGCTTGGGATTGCCGGGACATACGTCAACACAGTTACCGCAACCTAAACAGTCCATAACACCAACCTGTATGCGGAACTGCATACCCTTGAGAGCGGCGGGAGCCTTCATCTCGATTTTGGCTGCGTCGAGGCCTGCTGCCTCTTGCTCGTCCATTACGAAGGGACGGATACAAGCGTGAGGACAAACGTATGAACAACGGTTACACTGGATACAATTCTCGGCGTTCCATTTGGGAACGAATGCACTTACACCGCGCTTCTCGTAAGCCGATGTACCGCAAGGCCAAGTACCGTCCATAATAGGTGTAAATGCCGATACGGGGAGCTGAGCACCGTCCTGTGCGTTAATGGGGCGAACAAAGTTTGTGATAAACTCGGGCTCGTCGCGTACAATGGGTGCATCGTCGGGGAGGTTAGCCCAAGAAGCATCGATTGTAAGCAGCTTGTACTCGCCACCACGGTCAACTGCTGCATTGTTCTTATCGACAATGTCCTGACCCTTCTTGCCGTAAGACTTAACGATGAATTTCTTCATCTGCTCAATGGCAAGGTCAACGGGAATTACGCCTGTGATGCGGAAGAATGCGCTCTGGAGAATTGTGTTTGTGCGGTTGCCAAGGCCAATCTCGCGGGCAATCTTTGTTGCGTTGATATAATAAACTGTAATATCGTTCTGAGCAAAATATCTCTTAACCTTGTTGGGCAGGTTGTTGATAAGCTCCTCACCCTCCCATACGGTGTTCAAAAGGAATGTACCACCCTTCTGCAATCCGCGGATTACATCGTACATACGCAGATAAGCCTGAACGTGGCAAGCTACAAAGTTGGGAGTGTTTACAAGGTATGTGCTGCGGATGGGCTTATCGCCGAAGCGCAGGTGCGAGCAGGTGAAACCACCCGATTTCTTAGAGTCGTACGAGAAGTAAGCCTGACAGTGCTTGTCGGTGTTCTCACCGATAATCTTGATTGAGTTCTTGTTGGCACCTACTGTACCGTCGGCACCAAGGCCATAGAATTTAGCCTCGAACATACCATCGACAACTGCAATCTCCTCTTTCTTGGGAAGTGATGTAAATGTTACATCATCGACAATGCCCACTGTGAAGTGGTTCTTGGGAGTGGGGAGTGCAAGGTTCTCATAAACCGACATAATAACTGCGGGGGTTGTGTCGTTTGAACCGATACCAAAACGGCCGCCTACAATTACGGGGTTGATGGCTTTAAGCACCTCGTCGGTGGCAAATGCCTCGACTACGTCAAGATACAAAGGCTCGCCGTTGCTTCCGGGCTCTTTTGTGCGGTCGAGTACGGCAACGCGTTTTACGCTCTTGGGCATTACTGCTGCAAGATACTTGAGCGAGAAGGGACGGTAGAGGTGAACTGAAACCAAACCAACTTTCTCGCCACGGGCTGTCATATAGTCGATAGCCTCTTTGGCAGCCTCGGTGGCCGAACCCATTACGATGATTACGCGGTCGGCATCCTCGGCACCGTAGTATGTGAAGGGAGCGTAGTTGCGGCCTGTGATAGCCGAAATCTCACGCATATACTCGGCTACAATATCGGGTACTGCATCGTAGTAAGCGTTTACGCCCTCTTTGTGTGTAAAGAAAGTCTCGGGGTTCTCGGCTGTACCACGTGTGTTGGGGTTCGAGGGGCTGAGCGCACGGTTGCGGAACGCCTGAATAGCATCCCAATCTACCAAGTGAGCAATATCCTCCTGCTCAAGAACCTCAATCTTCTGAATCTCGTGCGAGGTTCTGAAACCGTCAAAGAAATTGAGGAAAGGAATACGGCTCTTGATTGTTGAAAGGTGTGCAACAGCTGCAAGGTCCATAACCTCCTGTACAGAACCCTCGCATAGCATAGCGTAACCTGTCTGACGACAAGCCATTACGTCCATGTGGTCGCCAAAAATACAGAGTGAGCTACCTGCGATTGAACGAGCCGATACGTGAAGAACGCTGGGAAGAAGCTCGCCGGCAATCTTGTACATATTGGGGATCATCAGCAGAAGACCCTGCGAAGCGGTAAATGATGTTGTCAGCGCACCGGCCTGCAATGAACCGTGAAGTGCACCTGCTGCACCTCCCTCTGACTGCATCTCCTGAACCGATACTGTCTCGCCAAAAAGGTTCTTACGTCCCTGTGCTGCCCACTCGTCAACGTACTCTGCCATTGTCGAAGAGGGTGTGATAGGGTAGATGGCTGCTACCTCGGAAAACATATAGGCAATGTGTGCTGCTGCCTGATTTCCGTCACAAGTGATAAATTTCTTTGCTTTTGTCATAATCAATAAGTTTATGAATTGTATTATAAGTTATTCAGTTTCAACAAGCGGGATTTTGGGCTTTTTCTTATAATGTGGCCATAAAATACCGCGTATCTCTTTTGGGGAGATACAATTGATGTGCAAATTTACAAAATATTTCCGAATATATAGGCTATATGATTGCGAAATTGAGTACTTTTGTAATATTTTTTAGTATGAGGAATATTCGATATATATTTTTATTGTTTTTTATCTCGATGGTGGTCGAGGGTGTTGCGCAGAAACCGGCAGCCTTGCCTAAGTACGAATATCGTGCTGTGTGGATGACGACTATAGAGAATCTCGATTGGCCGCGTACGCAAATAAAGTCTCAGGCCGATGTTGCTGTTCAGAAACGCGAACTTTCGTTGCTGCTCGACTCGCTCAAGGCGCTTAATGTGAATTGCGTGATGTTGCAAACGCGTGTCAGGGGCGACGTGTTGTACCCGTCGAAGATTGAGCCATTCTCGAAAGTGTTGACCGGCGTTTCGGGGCGTAATCCGGGGTACGACCCTTTGGCTTATGCCATTGAGGAGTGTCATAAACGTGGAATGCAGTTGCACGCTTGGTTGGTTACTCTGCCGCTTGGTAAGGTGCAGCACGCACGCAGCCACGGCAGCAGGGCGCTGAATAGGGTGTATCCCGAGTTGTGTCGTGTCTATGATGGCAGTTGGTATATGGAGCCGGGCGAGCCTGCTACGGCTCAGTATCTTGCTCGTTTGGTTGCCGAGATGGTTACAAATTATGAGCTTGATGGTATTCACCTCGATTATATTCGTTACCCCGACCATCCGTCGAAATATCCCGACGGCTATCTTTACCGACGCTATGGAAAGGGGCTCACTCTGTCCGATTGGAGGCGTGCCAATATCACCCGCATTATGCGCGAGGTTTATAATAAAGTAAAGTCTATAAAGCCTTGGGTGCGTGTGAGTTGCGCTCCGTTGGGGAAATATGATAATCTCACAGCCTATTCGTCGCGAGGCTACAATGCTCGTCGCACCGTGTATCAAGAGGCTCAAGAGTGGCTCAAAGAGGGTATTGTAGATGCGTTGTTCCCTATGATATATTTTTCGGGAAACGATTTTTATCCCTTTGTGCGCGATTGGGAAGAGAATGACTGCGGACGACACATTGTGCCCGGCATCGGTACTTATCGTTTGTTGTCCGAATATGGCAATTGGGATGCGCTTGAGGTGTCGCGTCAGTTGGTAACCTCGCGCAGCGCCGGAACAGACGGTACGATAATGTTCCGTATGCGTCATTTGCTCGATAATATAAAGGATTTTGTCGATTTATACAAACGAACCTACCCTACCCCCTCGCTTGTTCCTCCGTTGTTGTGGCATTGCAAGGGTAAGCCCGAGGCACCGCGGAATTTCAGCGGTGTGCGCAGGGGCGACACACTGCATTTGAGTTGGGATAGGGTGCTTCCGGTCGATGGGATGCCTGCACTCCATTATAATTTGTATGCAAGCGATAGCCCGGTGGATATTTCAAATCCTCGTAATTTTCAGGCTGTGATGCTGCGTGATACAGAGTATAAGTGGGTGGGCTCGAAACTCGCTACAATGTATTGGGCTTTAACGGCTGTCGATGCTTATGGTGTCGAGAGTGAGGTGGTGCGTTGGGAAGAGGCCGGGCACGAGCAACAACTCTTCCGCGAGGAGTTTTTATTGCCCGAGCCCGAGGTGTGGGGAATGCGACTGCAACTGCGCGATGCAGTAGGAGCGGTGCTCTATAATGGAAAATATCGCACACGCGTGGGAGTGCGTGGGTTGCCTCCCGGATGTTATATGCTTGAGATTCTCTCGCGTGAGGGTTATGTGATTGACCGTTATGTGTTTGTCAGATAGGGCGGTTTCTACTTGAAGACTTCTTCGATTATTGCCGTAAAAAGACTTTGGGTTGCTCATATGAGCAACCCAAAGTCTTTTTATTCTGTTACCAACCTTTTCCATCCCAAATGTTGCCGAACTTTTTGCGGCGGGGAGCATCTAATTTATCGCCTTGATTGTTGTTCCCTGTGTCAATGTCAATCTCGGACGATGCGAGAATCTTACACTCGACGCTTATCTCCAATGTCTCGCTTGTTGGTGCTGTATATTGTCTCTTCATTTTTCTGAAAAATGTGTGCGTATGCCGAGTGTGCGCAGCTAAATGGTCGGCCTTGTTCTATAATTCGACTAAAGTGTAGGGCTGTGCTATTTTCGCCCGAATATTGAGAAGTGAACGTAGCGCTTGGGGTTCTCGCGCAGGTTCTTCAGTAACTCTGTGGCGGCCTCGCAAGTGCCGTTGAGATTATTGTAGAGTGCGCTGTCTTTCAGTAACATTCCCATTGTGCCCTCGCCGTTATTCAGTGTTGCTGTCAACTGTTGGATGTTGCATAGGGTGCTGTCTAATGTTGCCACTAACTTTTTGTAATCGACCTCGCTCAGTTGTGAACTTACGGCGAGCATATCGTCCTCGATTTTTATCATACGGTCGGTGATTTGTGGAACGTCGTTGGCAAGCAGTCTGTTCAAGGAGGTTGTAGTGGTGGTGAGCTCGCTTGTGAGACGCTCGACATTGTCTATGGATGCTGTCAGCGAGGGGTCGGCCAGTATTGTGTTAAGTGAGGTTAGTATGGAATCGACCTTGGGCATTATGGAGTTAAAGGCGGGCATTATCTTGTCGGCAGCCTCGCCTGCAATTCCTTTGTCGAGAATACCGGTGAGTGTGTCGCCCGGTGCAAGATATTCGTTGCTGCGCGAGAGGGTTATTCCAAGGTCGGCGCCCCCAAGCATATGTGTTGTAATGCGTGCGATGCTGCCTTTAGGGATTCTTATCCTTTTGTCAACCTCAATCTCGACTATAATATTGTCCATTTGGTTAAAGTCGCATTGAATGTTGCGTACGTTCCCGGCTTTGTAACCATTGAGATAGACGGGGCTTGAGCCGACAAGTTGGCTGACGTCGCTAAATTTTACATAGTAGGTTTCGCCTGCCTTGAATAGGTCTATTCCTTTGAAGAAATTTATAAGAAAATATACAAGCAACAGTGCTGAAACACCGATTGCTCCTATGAAGAATTCTTTTGTGAAAAGTTTTTTCTTTGCCATATTGTAGCTTTAATGTTATTTAAGCCCCTCTCTGTCTTTAGGTTTTTTAGGTGGCCTATTACTGTTTTTTGTTTGTTATAGTGTTGATGTTTACGCGTTTGCCGTCTTTGAATGCGACGATAAATGCATCTTTGAATTTTTTTGATAATCTGCGGCGCAGGCTCTCAATCTCGTTGTAATTGGTCGATTCTCCGCAGGTGTATTTATAAACACCTTTCTCGCAGTAGTAGTTTGCCTTTTCGCCTTTAAAGCGTTTGTCGTTGCTGCTCAACTTTTTACCCGAAGTCAATATTTGTACTTTGAATATAGGTGCCGAAGTGTTGTCCGAGCCACTTTTTGCTGTTTCTGCTGATTCTACTGATTGTGTGGCGGGGGGTGTTTGTTGTTGAGGCTCTTCGTCTTTTTGACGTGGAGCTTCTGTTGTTGTCGATGATGTTGTGTTGTCTATTTTGGTTTTTTTATACTCTTCGTAATAGTTGCAGAATCCCTCGAATATGCCTTTGGCAAGCTGTGATTGTCCGTTGCTCGATGATAGGAACTTCTCTTCGGTCGGGTTCGAGATGAATCCAAGCTCAACCAATATGCTGGGCATTGCTGTTTGGTGCAGTACAAGGAATCCGGCCGACGAGACGCCTCTATTCGATAGTTTGCTGCGCTTTACCATTCGGTTCTGAATGTGCTCGGCGCAAGAGATACTTTTCTCCATATCGTGTCCGCGCAGAAGCTCGAATATTATATAGCTCTCGGTCGAGCGGGGGTCGAATCCCTCGTAGGTAGCCTCGAAATTCTCCTCTTGCAGAATTACTTCATTCTCGTATTTTGCAGCTGCAAGTGCCTCGGCACTGCTTCCCGAACCGAGTGTGAATGTCTCGCAACCACGTGCCGAACGATTCTTTGAGGCGTTTGTGTGTATCGATACAAAAAGGTCGGCCTTGGCTTTGTTGGCTATGTTGGCACGCTGTTTCAGTGGAATAAAAACGTCTTTTGAACGTGTGTATATTATTCTTACTTCGGGGTATTTATCGCTTACTAATTTTCCGAATGCTTTTGCAACGTTTAGGTTTATCGTTTTTTCGCGGTTGCCTTTTTTGCCTATTGCGCCGGGGTCTTTTCCACCGTGTCCGGCATCAATTACAAGGGTATATTGCGCCTTACCTTTTTGGGCATACACTGCTGTCGTGTCCATTAACGGCAGTAGCATAAAAAATAGTAGAGCGTGTAATATTCTTGTCATTGCCGTGTTGCGTTTAGGTTATTTGTTGTTGATGTAATTGACAATCCAGTCGCCCACCTCTTTCGTACCGTAAGGTTGGGCTTCTTGTACCTGAATGTCGGCAGTGCGTACGTTGGCTTTCATTGAGGCGTCAACGGCTTCGCGTATGAGACGTCCCTCGTTCATTAGTCCGAAGGCATACTCGAACATCATTGCTGCCGAGAGTATTGTGGCAAGCGGGTTGGCAATGTTTTTTCCTGCTGCTTGTGGCCAAGAGCCGTGAATGGGCTCGAAGAGTGATGTGTGCACGCCTATTGAGGCCGAGGGCAGCAGACCTAATGAGCCTGTTATTACAGAGCCTTCATCGGTAAGTATGTCGCCAAACATATTTTCTGTTACCATTACATCGAATGATGAGGGCCATTGTATGAGGCGCATTGCTGCATTATCGACGAACATAAATTCGGTTTCGACCTCGGGATATTGCGGGGCAATCTCCTTGGCAACCTCGCGCCACAAACGCGACGTTGCAAGTACGTTGGCTTTGTCGATGACTGTAACTTTTTTGCGGCGTTTCATTGCATATTCGTAGGCCAGCTTTACGATGCGGTGAATCTCGTCGCGGGTATATACGCAGGTGTCGTAGGCTGTGTTACCATCCTCGCTGCGTCCTTGCGGACGTCCGAAGTACAGGCCGCCGGTGAGCTCGCGTATGCACATAAAATCGGTGTCTTTAACAATGTCGGGACGCAGGGGGGACTGATGTGCGAGTGCTTCAAATGTGGTTACGGGACGCAGATTGGCGTAGAGACCCAGCTTTTTGCGCATAGCCAAAAGCCCCTGCTCGGGACGTACTGTGGCCGAGGGGTTGTTGTCGAAGCGTAGGTCGCCCACTGCTCCGAAAAGCACTGCGTCGCTGTTCATACACAACTCGTGTGTTTCGTCGGGGTAGGGGTTGCCTGTCGCATCTATTGCGCAAGCGCCTACAAGGGCACTCTTGTAGCTTAGTGTGTGCCCGAATTTGTTGCACACGGCTTTTGTAACTTTTAAAGCTTGTTCTATTATCTCGGGGCCTATTCCGTCGCCCGGAAGTACTGCTATATTAAGATTCATATTATATGTGGCTGCTCAAATTTTTTGAATAGTATATTAAAACCGGATAAAGTGCTTTTTTGGCTTGTTATAGTCTGTTTTTGCGTTTTTTTCTTTAAAATTTGAATAATTCACTATTACACTGTTTTTAAAGTCGTAAAATCTGCTAAAAACAATCCTGAAACAACGGCAAAAGAAATTTTAAACGGCTTCTGAATTTTTGCAAAAATTTATATGTAAACTCTTTGCTGCGAAAAAGTTTTCGGCAAAATTACAGAATATCTTCGGATTTATCAAATTATAATAAATTTTTAATATTAGAGGCTGTTTAAAATTTATATCGACAAGTTTTTATAGGACAAGGATATAATGTTTTTTAAGGGCGTATAGCGGGCTATGCAGCCGCAAAAAGAGAAAAACAGATGTTTTTGAATATAAAACGGCGATACAGAAAAACGGGTTTCTATGTATTTTATAACACTACTGTCCACTAAAAATTGTGGACGATTAAAAATTAAATAAACTTGGTTCA
>CAYYEL010000002.1:0-60213 GCA_964470845.1 uncultured Bacteroidaceae bacterium
TCTTGGGACGAATAAGAAACTGTTTAAATTTCTTATACACCTCTATTTGACACCGCAAACAAGCAACAAAAGACCAATAAGCATATAAATTTTGTCAATAAGAGGCAAAATCACACATTTTATGCTAACTTTGCACGGTAATGTGCCGTTAAACGAAAAACTCACACAGCACACAGCAGTAACATAAAATAAGAGTACACAAAGGTACCTATGCGACTACCCGACTTTTTAAGAATAAAAAAACTCGACCTGTTCATTATAAAGAGTTTCAGCCTGCTTTTGGCCGGAACATTCTTTATATGTCTTTTTATCTTCATAATGCAGTTACTGTGGAGGTGGGTCGATGATTTTGTTGGCAAAGGCCTTGACTTTGACGTTCTTGCGCAATTCTTTTTCTTAGGTTCGGTAACACTTGTTGGACAGGCCCTCCCGCTTGCCATATTACTTGCCGCACTTATGACATTCGGAAATTTTGGCGAGAGGCTCGAACTACTGGCAATGAAAGCCGCCGGAATACCCTTGCTACGCATAATGGCTCCACTCGCTGTCGAGTGTGCAATACTGGGCTGCATCTCTTTTTATTTTCAGAATGTGATAGGCCCAAAAGCACAGGTAAAATTATACACGGTACTCTACTCTATTAAACAAGCCTCGCCCGAGGTTGAAATTCCCGAAGGTGTCTTTTACGATAAGATTGAGGGCTTTAATCTGTTCGTAAAAAAGAAAGACAAAGAGACCGGAATGCTGTATAACATTATGATTTACGACCTGCGCGAGGGATTCGACAAGACCCGCATTCTTGTAGCCGACTCGGGCAAGATGGTAACAAGCGACGACCAAAGATTCCTCACTCTGAAACTATATAGCGGCGAACTTTTCGAGAATCTTCCAATAAACAACAAAGAAAACAAAAAGAACAAAAACGTACCCTACCGTCGCGAGAGCTACCGCGAGAAAGTTGTAATGATTGAATTTGACGGAGGGTTCAGTATGCAAGACGGTTCGTTCCTAAACACACAGGCCGCAAGTAAAAATATGCTGCAATTACAGCATTCCATCGATTCGTTGACACTGCACAACGACAGTATAGGACAAAGCAATTGGCGAGCCGCAATGCGAAATTCGTATCAGATGAAGACCAATCTGACAAAAGAAGACTCAACCTATATGGCAAAGGATAATATTGTCTATATAAACGTAGATAGTGTATTCAACACAGCCACAAAGTCTGACAAACAAAGATGGAAAAACAACTCTCTTACAAAAATAAAACAGACAAAAACCGACCTCGAAATTAAGAAAAACATAATGCGCTCGCTCGATAAAGACCTAAACAAGCATAAACTTGTTTGGTGGGAAAAGATTACCTTGTCGCTGGGCTGTATAATATTTTTCTTCATCGGAGCACCGCTCGGAGCCATTGTGCGCAAGGGTGGACTGGGCTATCCTGTACTAATATCTGTTGCCACATTCGTGCTCTACTATATATTCAACACCTCGGGCTATAAAATGGCACGCGAGGGCGAGTGGTACATCTGGGTGGGAGCTTGGATGAGCACAATGGTACTGTTCCCACTGGGAATGTTGTTCACCTACCAATCGAACAAAGACTCGGCAATACTCAATATGGACGCATATAAAGAGTTTTTCCGCAAACTATTGGGATTAAAAGAGAAAAGAAACATTACACTGAAAGAGGTTATTATCGACGACCCCGACTACCCCGAGAATTACAAAACCTTGGGCAATATAATTGAAACGTCGCACAATTTCCGCAAAAAGAACAAACTAAAAAAACTACCCTCTATCGGACGAATATTCTTTAGAGAAGGTAATGAAAATATCATTGTCGAAATGAGCGAAAAGCTCGATGCTCTTGTCGAGGAAATGGGCAACAGCAAAAGCAAAAAAGTAATAATTTTGCTCAATATGCTGCCAATAATAGAGGCAAAAGCAATTACATCGCCACTGAATAAAAAGTGGACCAATATATTAGCTCTGATACTATTACCCGTGGGCATTACAATATACATACGAGCCTGTATATACAGATTCCGCCTGCTTCGCGACCTTATAAAAACCGAGCAGACAGCCAAAAAACTGATGGAAAGAATGAAAAAAGAAAATTTAGTATAAATAAACTATATGGAAAATTTCAAATTAAATACAATAGAAGAGGCTATTGAGGATTTTCGCGAGGGAAAATTCGTAATTGTGGTCGATGATGAAGACCGCGAAAATGAGGGCGATTTTATAATCGCTGCCGAGAAAATCACCCCCGAAAAAGTAAACTTTATGCTCAAAAAGGGGCGCGGAGTATTATGTGTGCCCATCACAATTTCAAGATGCAAAGAGCTTCAGCTCGACCCACAAGTGAGCGCAAACACAAGCCTTTTGGGCACTCCTTTTACAGTAACGGTAGATAAAATAGAAGGATGCTCGACAGGAGTATCGGCCGAGGATCGTGCAGCCACCATAAGAGCCCTTGCCGACCCCGCAAGCCTTCCCGAGACATTTGCTCGTCCCGGACACATAAATCCCCTATATGCACAAGATAAAGGAGTGCTTCGCCGTGCAGGACACACCGAGGCCGGCATCGACCTCGCACGTCTGGCCGGACTAAACCCCTGCGCAGCCCTCATCGAAATAATGAACGAGGATGGCACAATGGCACGTATGCCCCAACTTGTAGAGATTGCCAAAGAGCACAATCTTAAGATAATCTGCATACGCGACCTTATAGAGTACCGACTGCGTCAAGAATCGCTTGTCGAGCGTGGCGAGGAGGTAGATATGCCCACCGAGTGGGGACACTTCCGCCTCATTCCCTTTAAGCAAAAATCGAACGGGCTGGAGCACGTTGCACTGATAAAAGGCGAGTGGAAAGAGGACGAACCCATCTTGGTGCGTGTACACTCATCTTGTATTACAGGCGACATATTCGGCTCGCAGCGTTGCGACTGCGGTGCACAACTTCACAGAGCAATGCAACTTATTGAAAAACAAGAGAAAGGAGTAATTGTATATCTGAATCAAGAGGGACGCGGCATTGGACTTATGAATAAAATGCGTGCCTACAAGCTCCAAGAGGAGGGAATGGACACAGTAGATGCCAATCTGTGCCTGGGCTTTAAAGCCGATGAAAGAGACTATGGTGTTGGTGCCGAAATTCTCCGTCAAATAGGTGTTCACAAGATGCGCCTCATCACAAACAACCCTGTTAAACGCATAGGCCTTGAGAGCTACGGTCTTGAGATTGTCGAGAATGTAGGATGCGAGATTGAACCCAACAGCCACAACTCGCGCTATCTGCACACAAAAGCCGATAGAATGGGCCATACACTGCATTTTGATAAATAATTAAATTGAATTATGGAAAATTATACAAAGAATTACTCGACCGACATCAGTGAAAAATCGGTCATAAACAAGGTAATGTCAAACATATTTTTGCTTATGACATTAGCCCTTACAGTAACAGGATTTGTCTCTTTCTATATATTAGAAAATCAAGAGCTGCTTATAAAACTTATATCATCGCCAAACACACTTTTCGGCCTTTTGGGATTTGAATTTTTATTAGTAATTGTGCTGACACTGATTATAAATAAAATATCGTCCAACGTAGCAATGATAATTTTTGCTATTTACTCCATTATAAACGGAATAACAATAGCCCCTATACTCTTTGCTTATACCCAAGAGTCGGTTGCCTCGACATTCTTTATTACAGCCGCTACATTCGGTGCGATGGCACTATTTGGTTACACCACCAAAAAAGACCTCTCGACTATTGGACGAATACTTCTGATGGCTCTATTCGGCCTAATAATTGCAAGTATCGTCAATATATTCATTAAGAGCAGTGGAATGGGAATGATTATCAATTATGCCGGAGTACTTATATTTGTTGGTCTGACAGCTTACGACACACAAAAGATAAAAGAGATTGTCAAGAATAATATAACAGTTGAAGGCGGAGCATCGGTGCCAAAAATAGCTGTTATCGGCGCACTTACACTGTATCTCGACTTTATAAATCTTTTCCTCAAACTGCTGAGAATAATGGGAAAAAGAAAGTAAATAAAAACGCCTATTAGGTAAAAAAAACAGATTTTACAACATTGTAAAATCTGTTTTTTTTACCTAATAGAGTATCATTTATACCCCAAAAGAAAAAACTATTTTTGAATATCCTCTATTTTTACAAGTTTGTTGGCAATTGCATATATTATAAGCCCTGCCGTTGTATGAATCTGCAATTTACTTGAAATATTGCGACGATGAGTGGTAACAGTGTGCACCGAAAGAAACAGCGCATCGGCAATCTCTTTATTACTCATTCCCTTTGTAACAGCCACAATAATATCTTTTTCGCGGTCGCTAAGCACCTCTAACCTATCCTTCTCAGTGGGTTCACTCTCGTAATTATCAGCATATAGTATTTTTCCACTCTCCCTAATCTGTTGTTCAAGAAGCCTCACTGCCGGAATAAAAAGTTTATCCTCGACCCTGCAATGCGATTTTAAATCCTGTTCACACTGTATAATCTCTAATAACACTGCATTTAGCAGATAGTTATTTTTCTCGGGGTAATAACGTATTATTATATTTTTCAGTTCATCGAGTTTACTATTTATAAGTGCGTGATTATCGGTAAACTCAGAAATTGAATAGCTACGATTCAAAAAACCCTGCGTAAGCTGCCCTACATAAGAAAATATAACCTCATTTTCAAATTCCATATGTTTACGCACCTCGGTTACATACTCATCATAAAAACGCACAATGAGCATTGCAATATCATTAGCTGCCGAACAATCAATAGCCTCAATGAGCTTGCGACGTATATTGGGCAGATTAAACTCTAAATAATACTCGTGAGCCCTTTTAAGATAGCCCACAAGCGATGGTAAAGAGACTGAAGCGTAGTTATACTCCTTGTCCGAAACAAAATTGGCCACCTGTAAAAAAGTCATTTCATTGACACTATGCACACGGCACACCTCACGAACTGTCCTATCACCGAAGCCCAACGAAATATCAAAACGCCCCATTACAAGAATCAGTGCGCTATTATCATTTACTAAATCGCGCATCCTATCCGACGACTTATAAACCTTTTGAGTACTCATCCAACAACTAAAATTTACTTACAAAAATAGTTACCTTATTAAAAATAAACAATACCAAAAAATGATTAAAAAGCATTCGCAAGGGATAAAAATTACTAAAATCGCAGTATTGTCCAAGAGTTGCTACACCGGTAATTTTGCAACGAAAACAATTAAGAATTATACTATAATGAACCTAAGATTTTTACTACTGCTGACAATGCTGTTGACAATGGGAAACATTGCATCGGCAACAGATAATAACGAGACTAAAAAAGGGGTGCTCACGGGTAAATTATTATCCGATGATAAAAGTCCTGTAATTTTTGCATCGGTACAATTGCAAAATACCAAATATGGATGCGTATCCGACGATGAGGGGTTGTTCCGTATGGAAATTCCTGCCGGTAAATATACTATTGTCGTATCGGCGGTGGGTTATAAAAAAATAGAAAAAGAGATACATATAACTGCAGGTGAGCACGTAAATTTGAATATTCCCATAAACAGTGAGCACGTATCTCTTGATGCAGTCGAGGTTGTAGCATCCAATGTCGAAAAAGTGCGACATTCGCCTTATAACGCCGTTGCACTCGACACAAAAGAATTTGTCAATTATAACAAAAATCTTGCCGAAATGCTAACCAAACTTCCGGGTATAAAACTAAGAGAAAATGGTGGTGTAGGCTCGGATATGCAACTTATGATGGATGGATTCGGTGGTAAACACATAAGAATTTTTATTGATGGAATACCTCAAGAAGGTGTGGGAACATCTTTTAATTTAAATAACGTACCCATAAATTTTGCTCGCAGCATCGAGGTTTACAAAGGCGTTGTACCTGTTGAGTTTGGCTCAGATGCACTGGGCGGGGTTATAAACATTGTAACAGACAAAAGAGTACGCAAATGGTTTGCCGACGCGTCATATTCATTTGGTTCGTTTAACACTCATAAAAGTTACCTTAATTTTGGACAGACACTGCGATGCGGGCTTGCATATGAGGTAAATTTATTCCAAAATTACTCGGATAACAACTATTATATTCATAATTGGGTTCGACATTTTAAAGTTAACAACGATGGCAGCATTAGTTTCCCACCAATAGACAAGAGTGATATACGCCGTGTAAAACGCTTCAACGATACATTTCACAACGAAACTGCGAGCGGAAAAATAGGCTTTATAAATAAAAAATGGGCCGACCGCATTATGTTCGCAATCACATACACCAATTTTTATAAAGAGATACAGACCGGTGTTTATCAAGAGACTGTCTTTGGCGACAAACACCGCAAAGGCTACTCTCTGATGCCCTCTTTTGAATATCTTAAACGCAATATTTTCCTCAAGAATCTTACTCTTAAAATGAGTGTAAATTATAATCACAATGTAACGCACAATATAGACACCTCGGCTCTTGCCTACAATTGGGAGGGAAAGTACTACAATAAAGGTAACAAGGGCGAGCAATCGTATCAAAAGAGCGAGTCGATGAATAAGAATTGGAACGCCACAATTAACATAACATATCGCATAGGACAAAAACATCTTTTTAGTTTAAATCACGTATATAACAGTTTTAAACGTAGCAGCCGGCGCTCCGAAGGTTCGCAGTCGGTACTTACAAATTTCGATATTCCCAAAATTACTCGTAAAAATATAAGTGGATTATCGTACCGCTTCTACCCATCAGAAAAGTGGAACATCAGCCTCTTTGGAAAGTATTACAATCAATATAACAAAGGGCCTGTATCGACAAGTAACGACGGTATTGGAAATTACATAAACCTTTCTAAAAGTGTTAGCGATTGTGGTTACGGAACAGCAACAACATATTATATTACCAATAATTTTCAAGCAAAATTTTCATACGAAAAGTCGTACCGCCTACCCACTAACGATGAACTTTTCGGCGACGAAGACCTTGAAGCCGGAAAAACCGACCTTAAACCCGAGAACAGCAATAATTTTAACTTTAACCTAAGCTACACAAAAAAGAGTAACCGACACTCTGTTTTTGTAGAAGGAAGTCTCATATACCGCGACACAAAGGACTATATTAAGCGAGGAATAGGAAAATACGGAGCACTGCAATATGGCATCTACGAAAATCACGGACACGTAAAAACAAAAGGATATAATGTAAGTATAAACTATAATTACGCCAATTGGCTCGGCTTAGGAGGAACATTTAACAGCATAGACGTACGCGATTACGAGCGTTACATTGCCGGAGACACCGAACAAAAAAGTATGCACTATAAGGTACGTTTACCCAATATACCTTACCTTTTTGCCAATTTCGACGCTACATTCACATTCAATAATATATTTACCAAAGATAGCCGTCTGACAGTAGTTTACGATGGTTTGTGGCAACACTCCTTCCCCTTATATTGGGAAAACATAGGCTCGTCGCAAAGTAAAGCAAAAGTACCCGAACAACTATCACACAACATAGGGCTCACCTATTCGTTCAAGGATGGAAAATACAATTTATCTCTCGAATGCAAAAACATAACCGACGAAAGACTATACGATAATTTCAGTTTACAAAAGGCGGGACGCGCATTCTATGCAAAAGCAAGAGTTTATTTCAATGATAATAACTAATTTAAAAACTATAAGAAAATGAAAAAAAGAATTTATTTTGGCGCAGTAGCCGCAAGCCTGCTCGCAATTGCAGGTACAATTACATCGTGCAGCAGTGATAACAACGAACCACAATTACCCAATGAATCACAAAAAGCACAATCATTATACGTTATTCCTGCCATCGTTGGCGACGCAAGCTATCTTATAACATCCGAGACATTAGATGCAGGCGAGGTGAGCGTCGAGGGAAAAGGAACCGAAGTACTTAATGCAAGTTATTGGGTCTATAAAGGCAATGAATATGTATTTGCATTAGTTTATAATAAAGGCGGTGCAGGCACAGGAGCATCATACTACCTGAATAAAAATGGCGAGCCCACCGAAAAATATTCCTACACATACAACAGAATAACAACATACGGCACGTGGGGTAACAATGTAATAACCGCATCCACAGGAAACTCATCAAAAGCCGACGAATATGGTAACTATCCCCAAGTTCTTCTTTTTAACTATCTGAATGTAAAAGATGGCACACAAAAAGAATCCTCAATCCTTGCCGAAGATTTTCTTGGCAACGGCGAAAAGGTTCATTTTGCAGGAATAGTCGAAGCAAACAATAAACTATATACCTCGGTAATACCCGGTGGTATGAGCCTTTATGGAATAGCCAAGATGCCCGAAAAAGTAACAGACCAATCACTTATCACAACAGAGGCAGGAGGCAGCGGCAGCGGTGCCTACACAGCCGGAGTAATTCCCAGTACACAATATCCCGACCACGCCTATATTGCCATCTACAGTGGTAATAGCTTCGATGAAAAACCAATCATAGCCCACACCGATAAAATAGGTTTTGCCTGTGGTCGCAGCCGTTCGCAATACTACCAAACAATTTGGGCAACCGACAATGGCGACCTATACGTATTCTCACCCGGATACGGCCGCACTTTCCTATCGACCCCGGAATTAAAAAAGACAACAGGTACACTCCCCTCGGGTGTTGTACGTATAAAGGCCGGAGAGACCGATTTTGACAAAAATTACTACGTAAATATCGAAGAACTTGGAAACAAAAACCCCATCTATCGTTGTTGGTACATTGACGAGGATTATTTCCTGCTACAACTCTATAAAAACGGTGTCAATAGTATGATTAACGACGGTACAGCAGCCGACGTAAGCGAGCTTGCCATATTCGATGCCAAAAACAAAAGTTTGAAGCCTATTACAGGACTTCCTGACAATATATCATTAGGTGGTGAACCTTATGGCGAGGATGGCGCAGTTTATATTCCGATAAATGTTACCACAGGCGATTATCCTGCATTCTATAAAGTAGATGCCCATACAGGCAAAGCTACAAAAGGACTTACAGTCAAAGCAGAATCTATAAAAACCGTTGGTAAATTAAACGTAAAAGAGTAAATTGCTTTTTACAGCTACCAATAAATTATAAAAAATGAAAAAAATTTTCCGTAAAATACACCTATGGTTATCTGTTCCATTCGGAATAGTAATAAGCCTCGTATGCTTCTCGGGAGCAATGCTGGTGTTTGAAAAAGAAATTACCGAAATTACAAATTACAAACTATTCAATGTCGAAAAAGTAGAGGAAAAAAGCCTACCCATAGATACTTTAGTACAAATAGTATCAGAAACCCTCGCCGACAGTGTACAGATAACCTCAGTGACTATATTTTCCAACCCCTCTAAAGCCTATCAGATAAGCCTGTCAAAACCTCGTCGAGCATCATTATATATCGACCAATATTCGGGGCAGATAAAAGGAAACTACAAACGTCTGCCATTCTTCGATACAATGTTCAAGATGCATCGTTGGTTAATGGGCAGCGCCCGCAATGCAGATGGCAGTATAGGCCTCGGGAAACTAATAGTAGGCACAAGCACACTGATGTTTGTATTTGCACTTATTTCGGGAGTGTTAGTATGGTGGCCACACAATAAAAAAATGTTAAAGAACAGAATATCCATTCAATTTAAAAAAGGGTGGAAACGACTATTGTACGACCTTCACGTAGCAGGAGGAATATACGCAATATTACTATTGCTGTTAATGGCACTGACAGGGCTCACTTGGTCTTTTCAATGGTACAGAGACGGCTTTTATACAGTATTTGGAGTAGAAACTGTTCAAACAGCGATACACAATCAACAAAAAGAGAAAAAAGATATAAAAAGAGATAATAAAAATAAGTTTAACTATTGGCAACAGGTATATGAACAATTGACATTGAAAAACAGAGACTACAAACAGATTACCATTTCAAAAGGCAATGCAAACGTATCATTCGACAAAATAGGTAATCAACGAGCTTCCGATAAATATACATTCAATCCCGATAACGGACAAATAACTGCGATTAAAACGTATAAAGAACAACCAGACAGCAGTAAAATTCGTGGTTGGATATACTCGTTACACGTTGGCAGTTGGGGAGGTATAACAACACGAATACTTACATTTTTAGCAGCACTTATGGGCGCTACACTACCCCTTACAGGATACTATCTTTGGATAAAAAGAACACTGCAAAAAAAGTAAAGATAAATACACAAAACATACTCACAATAGATTTTAAACAACAAAAAAGAATCTATTGTGAGTTTTTTTTACAACATAGTGTATTAACCTATGATTTTTATAATACATCTGCATAATTTTTCACATAATTTATATTCAAAATAGAATTATTCATTAACTTTGCTTCGATGGTTTATACTTTTTTTATACACAGCCAACACTTGCAACAGCATACAAATAAAACCAATTTATAAAACAATTAACCTATAAGTTAACTATGAACAAATTAGCAGACCGATTAAACCGACTCACCCCCTCGGCAACACTTGCAATGTCGCAAAAAAGCCAAGAATTAAAAGCACAAGGAGTAGATGTCATAAATATGAGTGTAGGTGAACCCGACTTTAACACTCCTGATAATATAAAAGAAGCAGCAAAAAAAGCAGTTGACGACAATTGGTCGCGCTACTCACCCGTTCCCGGCTACCCCACTCTGCGCAAAGCAATCGTCGAGAAACTGAAAAACGAAAATGGCCTTGAATTTACCGAAACACAAATATCGGTATCAAACGGAGCCAAGCAAGCTGTCTGCAACGCAATTATGGCGCTTGTAAATCCCGGTGATGAGGTAATTGTACCCGCACCCTATTGGGTTAGCTACCCCGAAATGGTTAAACTCGCCGATGGCACTCCCATAATTGTCAGTGCAGGTATTGAACAAAACTTCAAGATTAGCGGGGCACAATTAGAGGAAGCAATCACCCCAAAGACAAAAATGCTCATCCTGTGCTCACCCTCCAACCCCACAGGTTCGGTATATACAAAGGCCGAGCTTAAAGAGCTTGCCGATGTACTCACAAAATATCCCGATATTTACATTGTTGCCGATGAAATTTACGAGCACATAAGCTATGTAGGAGCTCACGAGAGCATCGCACAATTCCCCGAAATACGCGAGCGCGTAATAATTGTAAACGGAGTTTCCAAGGCTTATGCAATGACAGGCTGGCGTATAGGTTATTTGGCTGCTGCCGAGTGGATTGTAAAGGGCTGTAACAAGCTGCAAGGACAATATACAAGCGGGCCTTGCTCTGTATCACAGATAGCAGCGTTAGAGGCTTACAAAGGCTCTCAAGAAGCAGTAGAGAGTATGCGTCAGGCATTCCAACGTCGTCGCGACCTTATAGTAAAGCTCGCAAAGGATATTCCCGGCCTCGAAGTTAATGTGCCCGAAGGAGCATTCTATCTGTTCCCAAAATGCAGCTCTTACTACGGCAAAAGCTACAATGGACAGACTATCAACAATAGCGACGACCTTGCAATGTACCTTCTTACCGAAGCACACGTAGCAACCGTAGGCGGCAGCTCATTCGGCTCGCCCGAGTGTTTCAGAATGAGTTATGCCACAAGCGACGAGAATATCATAGAGGCTATTCGCCGCATCAAAGAAGCGCTTGCCAAATTACAATAAAATACTTTTAATCAGACTTTATTATAGTTTATAAGCCTATTATCACAAGAGTGTACCTATTTTTGGGGTACACTCTTTATTTATTATATTATATCCAACCTACATTAACAAATGTTGTTAGTAAACTGTTGAAAAGTGTTTAAAAACTAACTATAAAAAAACGGTTAAAAAATTTTGTATCCAACAAAAACCTATTATATCGACAGCATTATTCAAATTCCAAATTTAAAACTACTTTTTTTACCTCTATTTTTAACGGCTCTTCTTAACAGTTTTTTTAGTTTTAAACATATTATTTTATCCACAAAACAAGTTATCATAAATATGTTGATAAAGTAAATAAGGTAATTATAATCAATTATTTGCAGAGTTAATAAAATAGTAATAACCTAAACACTTTTATTGATAACCTTAAAAGCAAATATTTTTTCATTTTTTTATCCCCACAATTAACAGGAGTTATTTTTGTTTTTTCTTTTTTTTATTTAAAAAAGGAGAATAATATTATTATATCTTGTCGATTGTGTGGATAAATATAACCTATATTCTGTGTGCAATATTATTAAACTATTTCTCATAAATATTGTGTGAAGGGTTTTAATAATAGTTGAGCCATCGTAAAGGTATAAATAATAATTCCAAACTCTTAAAATATAGAGCTTGGAATTATTATAAAGATATTAACCTATTATTGTTTATTATCTGATGAACAGAATTTTGGTAGCCACTCCTTCGTTGCCATCCCGGTCGTAGGTGAGCACATAGTAAACACCGGCTGCTACTCTATCACCTTTTTTGTTTCGTCCGTCCCAAGTGAATGAACCTCCTACTGATGTTCCCTCATAAATCAATGAGCCTGTCGTATCGACGATTTTTACATTGCAGTCGAATGTAAGCCCGACGATGCTTATTTCGCCGCTGTAATCGGGTCTCACAGGGTTAGGATAGGCATATACGTTGCTTTCGTCAAGTTTTTCGGCCGGTTGGGTTGCGTCGGCCATAAAACTTGCCATTCCATTTTCTGTTCCAAAGAATACCTCGCCGCTCTTTTCATTTACAGCTATGCTCATTATACTGTTCGATGGTAAGGGGCTGTTTTCTGTTGTAAAATGGTGTATAGTCTCCAAGCCATCGGCCGATATTAGATAAGCGCCATTGTGTTTAGTACCTATCCATTTGCGGTTGGCTCCATCGACGAATATGCTTTGTATATATACTCCGCTCATAAGGTAGTCGGCAAGGCCTGTGCCGTCGTTGCGGGGTATCTTTATTTGTGTGAATCGTCCGTTGTCGAAGAATTTTGTGGGATTATCTATGACAAATAATCCGGCATCTGTTCCCACCCATAGTGAACCGTTTTTATCCTCTTTAAATGCGTATATCTGATAGATGTCGTAGTTTATTCCATCTTGATTGGTGAATTTTGCCATCCATATTTTGGTCTCGTCATCGCTTGTATCGAGTACAGTACCGTTCATCTTTGCACAGAATAATCCTGCGTCGGATTGAAGCGACACTACCCACAGCCACCCGCGCGAGTCTATTGTAATATCGGCAACGGTTGGTAATTTATCTAATTGTTGGTAGTATATCTCTTTCCAACTTTTATCCTGCATCAATATTTTTATGGGGGTTTTTGTGCCTGTGTTCAGCATCCACAGATTACCGTTATTATCGAATTCTATTTTTGGTACACGAATGTATCTGTTTTCGTATGGGCCGCTTATCACACTCTCTAATGCCGAGTTTTTGTTGCTGTAATGTTTTATAAATTCACCTTCGCGGAATTCATATAATCCGAATCCGAAAGAGCTTGCAAAATAGTGCTGCTGCTCGGTGGGGTCTTCGTCGATGGAGCATACGTTCTGGTAAATGCCTGTCGAGGTCTTTATAATATCTTCGGGAAGGTTTGTCCAATGCTCTTCGTTATAGTCATAGACCATTACTGTTCCATCGTAGAATTTTGTATCAAGATAGTTTATGTTACCTCCTGCCACAAGCAGTTTATCGCCCGAGAATTTTATAAATTCCGAGTAGTTTCTAATGGGGCTGTTGGGAATAATTCCGGCTGCTTTTTCTACTATTTTTCCACTCTCTATTGCGCAGGGAATAATACCTTTGTATCCTGCACAATTCCATACTCTGTTTCCTTTTTTGCGTATGAAATTACTACCTTTTTCCAGTGGGTAGATAGTATATTTTGTATTGCTGTCGAAGAATATTACTTTATCTGTTCCTCCGGCTACAAGTTGTGAGCCGTCGTTGTACAGATATTTATATATTGTGCCGTTGTTTTTTTCGCGTAGTGTAAGACGATTGTTATCGGTGTCAAGGGTGTATATTCCGAGATTCTCAATTACGCAATAAAGTTCATTTTTAAATATTTCAAATGAGGTGGTTTTATATTTGTTTATGTGCTTCCAATTGCTGTTGTCGAGCAGATTACTGTTTCTGTCTCCACACACTACCCCGTCTTTTGTCCCGGCATATATCGAACCATTAAATATTTGTGTGCTATATACTTCTTTATTAAGATTATAGGTGTTTGTAAATTCTTTTTTTTCAATATCAAGTTCCACAATTCCGAATCCGGTGGACAATAGAGCAATATTGCCGTTTATAGATATATTATTTATATTTTTTGTGGCGAGTGTCTTGTTTTTAAAATCCGAGATATTATATACACTCTCGTCGTTGTACAGAAGGTCGATATTGGCATTTTTATATACAATTACAAGGGCTTCACTCTGCTTACAGTAGGCTATGAAACTTATATCAATGTCGCTCAGGTGTGATATTTTATCGTATGTGCGAATCTCATCGTCCTCTTCGCTGTACGAGAATAGTGCGCCCGATGCAAGGATATAAACTTTTCCATCGATAATCTCGCAGTCTGTTGCATTGTGATACGATGTGTGTAGTCTCCAATCTCCTATTGCTGCATCGGCTGCTATTGAGACGATGAGTGCCAACGATAAAATAATACTCCTAATCATATAATTCCTTGTAAATATTCGCTTAATTGCTTTGTAGCTCGGTAGCGATGGCTTATACTGTTTTTTGTGCTGCTGTCCATTTGGGCGAAACTCTCTGTATATCCTTCGGGAATAAAAACAGGGTCGTAACCAAATCCCGAGTCGCCTCGTTTATCCTCGGTAATTTCTCCTTTTACAATTCCGTTGAATAGTTTCTCCTCGCCATTTATTATTAACGCAATAACTGTACGAAATTGTGCCGAGCGGTTATTTTTTCCTGTTAAATTCTCTAAAAGTTTGTTCATATTGGCTTCGGAGTTGTGTCCGTCGCCTGCATAGCGGGCCGAATATACTCCCGGAGCACCGCCTAAAGCCTCTACTTCGAGGCCTGTGTCGTCGGCAAAGCAGTTTACATTATACTTTTCAAAAATATAGCGGGCTTTTATAAGTGCGTTTCCTTCGAGTGTATCGGCTGTTTCGGGAATATCATCTATACAGCCAATATCGGCGAGTGAGAGTATTTCTACTCCACTCCCGATAATATCGCGTACTTCTTGCAGTTTATGCTTATTGTTTGTTGCAAATACTAATTTCATAATTTTACGTTGTTTGCTTCGAGCTCTTCGGTTGTTTTAAGCTTTTTGGGCTTGGTTTTTATTTTGTCGAATCCGTTGCCATAGACACCCATTACTTTTACTTGTGATACAAGTGCATTGGGGTCAATTTGTTTCACTATATTGTATAGCTCGTTTGTCTGATTGGCTCGGGTTATTGTGGTAATTACTTTTCCCTCGCTTTTCGAGTAGAAACCAACCGAGTCGAGCAGTGTAACGCCTCGACGAAGCTGTCGGGTGATATAATATCCAATCTCATCGTATTTATTCGAGAAGATAAAGAATTGTACCATCTGACGGTTGCTGTTCACCATATAGTCGAGCGATACATTTACTATCACAAGGTTAATGTATCCATAGAACACTTTTGCAAGGCCTATCGACTCGGAACCATTTGAGGGTACCAAGAAATAACCGCTTGTAATGATACAAATATCGATGTACAGCATTGCTCGGCCGAAACTGACGTCTTTGTATTTGTTTACAATTGCAGCCACAATATCCACGCCTCCCGTGCTGCCGTTGCTCAAGAAACAAAGAGCTATTCCTATTCCTGTGAATATTGAACCTACCAAGCACGATTCAAGCTGCTTTGTCGGGCCAAGAATTGTATAAGCATTTTGTTCTTGAAAAAGTTCTTGGAACAGGCTCAAAAACAGTGTAAGCGTGATAATTGCGTATATGGTTTTTATACAGAATTTCAATCCCAACTGCCATATAGCTATAATTATCAGCACTACATTGATACAGAAATAAGTATATTGCATAGATATTCCTGTTGAATACTGTACAATAGCACCAATACCTGTAACACCTCCAATAAGGAATTGGAACGGGCTCATAAAAAAGTTCCAAGCAATAGCATAAATTGCAAGTCCTATTGTTATTGTAAGGTAACTTTTAATTTCACCGGCAATGTCAGTCTTTGGAATGAATAACTTAGCCATAATTTATTTTTTTAAAAAACTATGTTTACAATTTTCTTAGGTACGACAATTATTTTTTTAACCGCTTTTCCATCGAGATATTTATTTGTCTGTTCGTTGGCAAGCACTTGATTCTCAATGTCTGCTCTATCGGCATCTGCTGCAAATTCCATTGTGAAGCGGGCTTTACCATTGAAAGAGATAGTGTATTTTATTGTATCTTCTTTCAGATAGTCGGCATTGAAGATGGGCCACTCGGCATCGCACACCGAGGTTGTGTGTCCTAAAATTTCCCAAAGCTCTTCACAAATATGAGGTGCAAAAGGTGCAAGTATTATTACAAACTGTTCTAAAATAGCACGTTTATTGCATTTTAGTGTACTAAGCTCGTTTGTACATATCATAAATGCACTTACTGCTGTGTTGTACGAGAATGCCTGAATATCCTCTGTTGCTTTTTTAATGAGTTTATGCAGTGATTTAAGCTCCTCTTTTGTGGGTGTTTCGTCGCTTATTATAAGATTGTCTTCTTTGTCGAAGAATAGATTCCACAGTTTACGCAAGAAGCGGTGGCAACCGTCGATACCGTTGGTGTCCCAAGGCTTCGACTGCTCAATGGGGCCAAGGAACATTTCGTACAGACGCAGTGTGTCGGCACCATATTTCTCGACTATTGTATCGGGATTTACTACATTGTACATTGACTTACTCATCTTCTCTACTGCCCATCCGCAGATATATTTGTCATTCTCAAGAATAAATTCGGCATTGGCATAGTCGGGACGCCAAGCACGGAATGCGTCAATATCCAAAATATCATTCGATACAATGTTTACATCTACGTGTATAGGTGTAACGTCGTACTCTTTTGCAAGGTTCAGCGATACGAATGTATTTGTATCTTTTATGCGATAAACAAAATTGCTTCGGCCTTGAATCATTCCTTGGTTGATGAGTTTTTGGAAAGGTTCTTCCTTTACACTCACTCCAAGGTCGAACAGGAACATATTCCAGAAACGTGAGTAGATGAGGTGTCCTGTTGCGTGCTCGGTTCCACCAACGTATAAATCAACATTTTGCCAATATTTGTCGGCCTCGGGCGATACAAGCGCTGTGTGGTTGCGGGGGTCCATATAACGCAGATAGTAGGCGCTTGAACCTGCAAATCCCGGCATTGTATTGAGTTCTAAGGGGAATATTGTCTCGTTGTCGATGTTTGCTTTGTCGGTTACACAGTTGTTTACTGTGTCCCAAGCCCACGATTCGGCGTGTCCCAATGGAGGCTCGCCACTCTCGGTGGGTAGGAATTTTTTTACCTCGGGAAGCTCAAGGGGCAGACACTTTTCGGGAATGGGATAGGGTGTACCATTCTTGTAGTATATGGGGAAAGGCTCGCCCCAATAGCGCTGACGACTGAAGATTGCGTCGCGCAGACGGTAGTTTATCTTTACACGGCCAAGATTATTCTCGGTAACGTATGCTTTTGTTGCTGCAATAGCCTCTTTTACGGTAAGGCCGTTGAGGTTCAGTTTGCAGTTGGCAAATGCAGCTGTGGGCGAGTTTGTCATTATACCCTCTTTGGCGTCGAAGCTCTCTTCGCTTACGTCGCAACCCTCGATGAGCGGACGTATCTCGATACCAAAATGCTTTGCAAAGGCATAGTCGCGACTGTCGTGTGCAGGAACAGCCATAATAGCGCCTGTTCCGTAGCCCGAGAGTACGTAGTCGCTCACCCACACGGGAATCTCCTCGCCTGTAATGGGGTTTATTGCGTATGAACCGGTAAATACTCCGGTTACTTTACGGTCAATCATACGTTCGCGCTCGGTGCGTTTTTTGGTGCGGTCGATATAAGCTTCTACCTCCTCTTTCTGCGCCTCGGTGGTGAGTTGTGCAACAAGCTCGCTCTCGGGGGCCAGTACCATAAATGTTACACCGAATATTGTGTCGGCGCGTGTGGTGAAGATGGTAAACTCTACGTCGCTATCTTTTATGCGGAATTGCATTTCTGTTCCCTCACTGCGGCCTATCCAATTGCGCTGTGTCTCTTTCAGTGAGTCGGTCCAGTCTATTTTATCAAGACCGTCGAGCAGGCGCTGTGCGTATGCCGATACTCGCAGACACCACTGTTTCATTTTTTTCTGTACAACAGGATAACCTCCACGCTCCGATACTCCATCGACAACCTCGTCGTTGGCAAGTACTGTACCGAGTTTGGGACACCAGTTAACCATTGTCTCGTTGAGGAATGCTATACGCCAGTTCATAAGCGTCTCTTGACGTGTTTTTTCGTCCATTGCGTTCCACTCGTCGGCAGTGATATTAAGTTCTTCGGTGCAGGCTGCGTCGATGGCGGCACTGCCCTCTTTCGATAGTTTCTCGACAAGTTCACTTATAGGTTTACAACATTTGGAAGTATTGTCGTAGTAGTGGTTGAACATTTTTATGAATGCCCACTGTGTCCAATGATAATACTCGGGGTCGCAAGTGCGTATTTCGCGCTCCCAATCGAACGAAAAGCCTATTTTGTCGAGTTGTTCGCGGTATCTTGCAATATTCTGTTCGGTTGTTACCTGCGGGTGTTGTCCTGTCTGTATGGCATACTGCTCGGCAGGCAGTCCATAAGCATCGTAACCCATAGGGTTCAACACATTGTATCCTTGCAGACGCTTATAGCGTGCAAATATATCCGATGCTATATATCCGAGGGGGTGTCCTACGTGCAATCCTGCTCCCGATGGATAGGGGAACATATTCAGTACATAGAATTTCTCTTTCTCACTATTTTCGGTTATGCGATAGGTTTTATTCTCTTTCCATCGCTGTTGCCATTTTTTCTCAATTTCGTTAAAATTGTATCCCATAGTTATTTTTATAATTTATTTTGTCTGTTAAAGTAACGCTTATACTTTGTATAAGAGTGTGCAAATGTAAGTAAAAAAAGTAACACAAAAGATATTATATCTTCAATTCTTAGAATTAAAGATTTTTTTTATCTCTTAATGGAATATTTGAAATGTTTTTAAGAAGTTTCTTTGCGAAAATAGTGCTATCTTCGCGACATTATTCTAAAAAAAGTTTATGGCAGAAAAAGAGGTAGCAATGACGCCTATGATGCGACAGTTTTACGACCTGAAGGCTAAACATCCCGATGCGATTATGCTGTTCCGTTGCGGCGATTTTTATGAGACATATTGTGCCGATGCAATTCTTGCATCCGAAATTTTGGGAATTACTCTTACCAAGCGTTCAAATGGTAAGGCCGAGGCCTTTGCACCTATTGAGATGGCAGGATTCCCTTTTCACGCACTCGATACTTATCTTCCTAAACTCATTCGTGCCGGTAAGCGTGTAGCAATATGCGATCAACTCGAAGACCCTAAGCTCACAAAAAAACTTGTGAAGCGTGGAATAACCGAGCTTGTTACTCCCGGTGTCTCCATAAACGACAATGTACTCGACCATAAAGAGAATAATTTCCTTGCTGCCGTGCATTTTGGCAGGCCAATGTGCGGCGTTGCTTTTTTAGATATTTCGACAGGTGAATTTCTGGCGGCCGAGGGTACTTTCGATTACATCGAAAAATTACTCATAAATTTCAGTCCCAAAGAGGTACTTTTTGAGCGTGGAATGAAGAGCCGTTTCGAGGAGTGTTTCGGCAATAAGCATCTTACCTTTGAGCTTGACGATTGGGTGTTTACCGATGAATTTGCCAATGAGAAGCTGACAAAACATTTCGAGATTAAGAATCTTAAGGGATTCGGTATTTCGCATCTGCGCAGTGGAGTAATTGCTGCGGGTGCTGTTCTGCACTATCTTAGTGTAACATTGCACACACAAATATCGCACATACGCAATATTTCGCGCATCGAGGAGGAGCGTTATGTGCGTCTCGATAAATTTACTATTCGCAGCCTCGAGCTTTTGGGTTCTATGCACGAGGGTGGTTCGTCGCTTCTTTCGGTTATTGACCGCACGGTTACTGCTATGGGTGCGCGTCTGCTCAAGCGTTGGATGGTTTTTCCGCTTAAAGATAAAAAGCCCATTGAAGAGCGTCTCGATATTGTCGAGTATTATTTTCGTGAACCTGCTTTTCGCGATATAATCGACGAAAATCTGCGTCAGATAGGCGACCTTGAGCGCATAATATCCAAGGTTGCAGCGGCGCGTGTTTCACCGCGCGAGCTTGTGCAATTGAAATTAGCGCTTCAGGCTATCGAACCTATAAAAAACGCTTGTGAGGCATCGTCCAATAATACAATCAAACAGATAGGTGCACAGCTCGATTGCTGTGCCGATATTCGCGACAGAATTGCGCGTGAGATTGTTCCCGAGCCACCTCTTCTCTTGAACAAAGGCGGGGTTATTGCTTCGGGAGTTAACGAACAACTCGACGAGCTTCGCTCAATCTCGTACAACGGCAAGGATTATCTGATGCAACTGCAACAGCGCGAGAGCGAGCGCACGGGTATTCCCAGCCTTAAAATCTCGTTCAATAATGTTTTTGGATATTATATCGAGGTAAGAAATACTTACAAAGATAATGTTCCGCAAGAGTGGATACGTAAACAAACACTTGTGAATGCCGAGCGTTATATTACTCAAGAACTTAAGGAATATGAAGAAAAAATCCTTGGTGCCGAGGAAAAAATTCTTACACTTGAAACTAAAATATACAGCGAACTTGTGTCGTCCTTGGCCGAGTATATACACTCTATTCAGTTAAATGCAACGCATCTTGCACGCCTCGACGTTCTTTTATCTTTTGCCAATGTATCGCGGGCTTATAAATATATTCGTCCCATAATTTCCGAGGACAATATTCTTGATATTAAACAGGGACGCCACCCTGTTATTGAGCGTCAGATGGGCGTGGGCGAGACATATATTCCCAACGACCTTTACCTCGATAGCGAGCAGCAGCAGATAATAATTGTTACAGGCCCTAATATGGCCGGAAAATCGGCTCTTTTACGTCAGACGGCACTAATCACGTTGCTTGCCCAGATAGGTTGCTTTGTTCCTGCCGATAGTGCAACCGTGGGAATTGTTGATAAAATTTTTACACGTGTGGGTGCAAGCGACAATATCTCGGCAGGTGAATCGACCTTTATGGTCGAAATGACCGAGGCTGCGAATATTCTTAACAATCTGTCGCCTCGGAGCCTTGTACTTTTCGACGAGCTTGGACGCGGCACATCCACCTACGATGGAATGTCGATAGCTTGGGCAATAGTAGAGTATATACACGAATCGGACAAGGGTAGGGCGCGTACACTCTTTGCCACTCACTACCACGAACTGAACGAGATGGAGAAGAGTTTTGCACGTATAAAGAATTTTAATGTATCGGTAAAAGAAATTGACGGGCGAGTGATTTTTCTGCGCAAATTGATGCCCGGCGGAAGCGAGCACTCTTTTGGTATTCACGTTGCGAAATTGGCAGGAATGCCCAAGAGCATCGTCAAACGCAGTGAGCAGATTCTTTCTAAACTCGAAGCGGCTGCCGGCCGGGGCGAGATTAAAAGCTCGGCCGCAGGCACAATAGCCGACAGTCGCGAGGGGCTTCAGCTAAGCTTTTTTCAGCTGGACGACCCTGTTCTTGCGAGTGTACGCGACGAGATTTTGGGTATCGACATTAACAATCTTACCCCCATCGAGGCACTCAATAAACTGAACGAGATTAAGCGCATTGTAAAGGGTAAATAATATTTATAAAGCTTTTTGCGCCTCCTTTGAACAATTTTACATATAGGGCTGTTAAGATTAAAAAATTCTTAACAGCTTTATTTATGAACAAAAAACAACTCACCAACGAGGCTGGGGCAATTGTTACCGATAATACAAATTCGCTTACAGCCGGTAGCCGAGGGCCTATTCTTCTCGAAGATAATTGGTTACTTGAGAAATTGGCACATTTTGACCGCGAGGTTATTCCCGAACGCCGTATGCACGCAAAGGGTAGTGGAGCTTTTGGAAAATTTATTACAACTCACGACGTTACGGAATATACCTGTGCCTCGCTTTTTTCGCACATCGGAAAAAGTACCGACGTGTTTGTGCGCTTTTCGACGGTGGCTGGTGAGCGTGGAGCAGCAGACGCCGAGCGTGATATTCGCGGCTTTGCGATAAAATTTTACACCGACGAGGGTAATTGGGATCTTGTGGGTAATAACACTCCGGTATTTTTTCTGCGCGACCCACTGCAATTCCCCGACCTCAACCACGCTATTAAGCGCGACCCACAGACCAATTTGCGCTCGCCTCAGAGCAACTGGGATTTTTGGACAATGCTGCCCGAGGCTTTGCATCAAGTAACAATAGTAATGTCCGATAGAGGAATACCCGCATCTTATCGCAATATGCACGGGTTCGGGTCGCACACTTACAGTCTCATAAACAGCAAGGGCCGTCGCGTGTGGGTAAAATTTCATCTGCGCACCGAGCAGGGTATAAAAAATCTTACAAACAGCGAGGCAGCGGCAATAGTGGCAAAAGACCGCGAAAGCCACGGTCGCGACCTTTTTACAGCCATCGAGGCGGGTAATTTCCCCCGTTGGAAACTATATTTTCAGATTATGACCGACGAGCAGGCTCGTCGGCACAACGAGAATCCCTTTGACGTTACAAAAGTGTGGAGCCACAAAGAGTATCCACTCATCGATGTGGGCGTGCTCGAACTTAATCGCAACCCATCGAACTATTTTGCCGAGGTGGAACAGGCCGCCTTTAACCCCGCGCACATTGTGCCGGGAATAGGCCTCTCGCCCGATAAATTGCTTCAGGGCCGACTATTCTCATACGGCGACGCACAACGCTACCGATTAGGCGTTAATCACGACCAGATACCCGTTAACCGTCCACGCTCTCCCCTGCACAGTTTCCATCGCGACGGCCTTATGCGTGTCGATGGCAACGAGGGTGCAACAAAAGGTTATTCGCCCAACAGCATAAACGAGTGGAGCGTTGGCAGCGCACAATACACCCACAGCGAGACGGGTGGCGCGACTATGCGTTACAATCCTTACGACGAGCGCACCGACGACTGCTTCCGTCAGCCGGGCAATCTTTATCGCCTTATGAGCGAGGATAAGCGTGCTCTTTTAATCTCGAACACAGCCGAGGATATTATGCCTGTGAGCGAGAATATAAAGTACCGCCACGCTGCTCACTGCTATCTTGCCGACAGCGAGTATGGCACGCGCCTTGCCGATGCTTTGAATCTTGACATAAACGAGGTTCTGAGGCTTGCTGCAATGAGCCAGAAAGAGCGTCTCTACGAGACAAGGACGATGTAAAATTGGTATAATATACAGCTCCTCTTTTTTGCAATAAAGAGGAGCTCCCTAAAAGGGTGAGGAGTTAAAAACGACATCTGCTCATAGGCCTCACGACCTATGCTATACAATCAATCCTTTTTAGGGATATTGTCATTGATTTGCTCTATTCATAGCTCGGTTACGGTGGATAATTACCAACTATAACCAACAGCTAAATGATTCTTGTATGCAATGTTTCTTTTTTGGCTGCTTTTTGTTTTATTCTTGCATCGTAACTGAACAAATATCATAAAGATGCAAGAATAAAACAAAAGACTGATGCGGTCTATTGAAAAGGTGCAACTATTATAGTCTTAGAAGATGTTGCTTTAATATATGATTTAAATATTGCTCCGTAATAACCTGCTTTAATAGCAACTCCCATAATTTCTTTTAAATATACTCCAAAATTAACAATAAAACAATTTTTTAACTCTTTATCAAAAGAGTATGTTATCATATAATTTATAGTTATAGGTGTATTATCTTCGGTAAATTCCCTTATTTCGTCTATATTTATGTCAAAATCTGGTAGAAAAAAATATTCGTATGCACCTGTAACAATTTTTTCCTTTTTTTTGTTAGGTGCATCTCTAACACCATCTTCTGAGAGAGCTACAGATGATTGAGGAGGAATTATTAAAATTCTATCATCTTTATATGTTGTTGTGGTGGTACTGAATTTACCTTTATCGCCACCTACATTGACACCTCCTGCTAATGTTCCCACTACACCGCCTACTCCCAAGGCGTCGGCTACTGAACCTAAATTAACAGTTGCACCGCTACCCGAGTTACCACCTTCGGTAACTGTATATTCTGTGGGGTCATAGTACTTTTTAGTTACTCCTGTTGACGATGAGCCAAAGCACGCTGCCTTATCAATATAAATTACACGAGAAGTTTTATTCTTAATCAGAATTGCGTATTTATATTTTATAGATTTCCAATATTTTGTTATTTCTCCTATACTTTCGGTAGTAATATCATTATAAATTTCTTTTTGTATAAATGATACTTCAATATCATCTGTTGATAGAATAGACGAACTTGTAACTCCTAAAGTTCCTTGTACCCAAGCTCCTGCACTTTTATTTTTATTTTTTTTCGGGTATCTAAGAACATATTCTTTTGGAGCATTATTGTACTCTGCAATCAATTCGGCATTATTGGCGGCGGGGGTTGCCATTATAGGTTCATTGGTGGCTTGTTCACTGTCGGTCTCTGTTTGTTGTGAGGTCTGTGCTGTTTGTGCAGTCGGTGTCTCTTTAAACACATCCTTATCGCCATTTTGATATTTAATCATAAACACCTCGGCTTTTTCAATAGTGTATGCAGGGCCATCTTGGTTTGTCCATTTTTTGTACTCTACATCTGTTTTTGAAATTTTTAGAACCTTTGATTGTATTTCGTCGCCGTTTCGGCATATAATTATATCTTGTGCAAATGCCGATAGCGATACAAGAGCAAGTAAAGTGAATAATACTCTTTTCATATTATTAAATTTTGTAGTTTGTCGAATAGTCTATTAAAACGTAGTCCTGTATAATTGTTAAAATTCAGACAATAAAAAAGCGCGGACTAAAACTTCGTTTACGCTTATCGAGGTATCGCCAAACACCTTAGCAACATATACGAGTAAAAGCCCACGCCAAAATGACGTGAGCATCAACTTTTACTCTTGTTGCTTAATAAAAATTTGGCGAATTTCGATAAGCAAGAATAAAGCTAACGCTTCATTATTCTATGTCTTTTTTATTTTTTCGTTATTTCATAGGCAATTCATTAAAGAATATTAAACAACTTATTGTTTTTTCTTCCATCCGTGGAGCATACAGCTTGCTCCTATTATCATAAACGGAATACTCAGAATCTGTCCCATATCGAGCAGCATACCATTTTCAAAATCTACCTGAACCTCCTTTATAAACTCTACAAAGAAACGGAATGTGAAGATTGTTGCAAGGCAGTAACCAAAATAGAACAGCGTGCCCACCTTTTGCGGGAATTTCTTGTACAGCAACCATCCGCCGACGAAGAACAGCAGATAGGCTATTGCCTCGTACAGCTGTGCAGGGTGGCGCGGAACATTATCGACCTGTGCGAAAATAATACCAAAAGGCCCATCGGTGGCGCGTCCCAAAATCTCGCTGTTCATAAAATTGCCCAAGCGAATCATAGCCGCCACAATGGGGGTTGTAATTGCAATATTATCGAGCACAGTGGCAAATTTCATCTTGGTCTTGCGACAGTAGAGCCACAGAGCCGTAAAAAGTCCTATTGTGCCGCCGTGGCTCGCAAGGCCAAGATAACCAACAAATTTCCATCCGTCGGGGGTTATTTTTATGGGCAGAATCATCTCCCAAAAGTGCGACAGATAATATTCGGGCTCGTAGAACAGGCAGTGTCCCAAGCGTGCACCAATGAGTATGCCGAAGAAGCAGTACATAAAAAGCGGCTCGAAAAGCTCGTCGGCTATCTTTTGCTTCTTATAAAGATACTGCATTATGTAAAATCCCAATGCAAGACCCACTATCCAGCAGATAGAGTAGTAGCGTATCTCGAATCCGAAGAGCGAGAATGGGCTCATCGACGGGTCCCAAACAAATGCGCAGGGTAGTGTAGTCATTTTTTTTGCTTTTTATACGTTGAAACGGAAGTGCATAATGTCGCCATCCTGCACAACATACTCTTTACCCTCGACGCCCATTTTGCCGGCCTCTTTTACAGCGGCCTCCGAGCCCAGCGCGATATAATCGTCATACTTTATAACCTCGGCACGGATAAAGCCTTTCTCAAAATCGGTGTGTATAACGCCTGCACATTGGGGAGCTTTCCATCCTTTGCGGAAAGTCCACGCCTTAACCTCCATCTCACCTGCTGTGATGAATGTTTGCAGGTTCAGAAGGCTGTAAATAGCCTTAATAAGACGGTCGCAACCCGACTCGCTGAGGCCCATATCTTCGAGGAACATCTGTTTCTCTTCGTAGCTCTCAAGCTCGGCAATGTCCGACTCGGTCTGTGCCGAGATAATCAGCAGCTCGGCATTTTCGTCCTTTATGGCTTCGCGCACTGCATCGACGTATTTGTTGCCGGCGGCAGCCGATGTATCATCGACGTTGCACACATAGAGTACAGGCTTCGAGGTCAGCAGAAAGAGGTTTTTTGCCGCCTGTTGTTCGTCGTCGGTGTCGAATATCACTGTGCGGGCCGATTTTCCGGCCTCAAGCGCCTCTTTGTAGCGCATAAGCACCTCGTACTCTAATTTTGCTTGTTTGTCGCCTCCTACACGAGCCTGTTTTTCGACACGCTTTATGCGGTTCTCGACGGTCTCAAGGTCTTTCAACTGAAGTTCAATGTCGATAATCTCTTTGTCGCGCACAGGGTCAACCGAGCCATCGACGTGTACAATATTGTCGTTGTCGAAGCAGCGCAGAACGTGAATAATGGCATCAGTTTCGCGTATGTTACCCAAAAACTGATTACCCAGTCCCTCGCCTTTGCTTGCGCCCTTTACAAGGCCTGCAATATCTACAATGTCGCACGTTGCGGGGACGATGCGTCCGGGGTGAACAAGCTCGGCCAGTTTGTTCAGTCGCTCGTCGGGTACGGTAATTTGTCCCATCTGTGCATCAATTGTACAGAAAGGAAAGTTTGCTGCTTGCGCCTTTGCGCTTGATAAACAGTTGAAGAGTGTCGATTTTCCTACATTCGGTAGGCCTACAATTCCTGCTTTTAGAGCCATATTTTTTGTTTATTGTTCCTTGGTTAATAAATCTTTGCACAGATTTTCTCTAAAGAAAATCTGTGCAAAGATAGTTATTACTTTTGTAAGTTGAAAACAGATAAGGTTTTTAGAAGCTGTTTTAATCTCTATCGTTTGAAATTTAATTATAGCAACTTATTTAATTGCTTAACGACAATAGTCTTTTTATATGAGTAATACTAATACAATTCTACCTTATCCCAACCAATTCATTGCAGATTGTTTTAATTTTTCAAACCATTCGATTTCGTCCTTACATGTTTTTATCAATTCATTCGAGTATTCAAAAAATTTACGAACATGGTTGGGTGTCGGAGTATAACACACCTTATAACTGTCTTCTAACATTTTTTGAAAGACGTTTAAGGGCAACGGTACAATAGTAGATTTACCTCCATAATATGAGATATTCAGACTATGAAGTGCATAAAAATGGGCAACGCAAGCTTCGTTTATATTCGGAGCTACAAATAAACAATAACATGGTTTCCCGCTTGCTTTTTTCATCTTACCCAGATGGCGGCTTACAGGCTCGCCTTCCATATCATATTGTTTCTGACCACTTGCCATTGTTACTTCGACTGAAAGCATATAATCGCCATAGTCGCAGACTATATCTGCCATGTTTCCTTGTGCTGTGGAAAGGGGATTGCCAAAATCATCAAATTTTAAATTAGCTTTAATTTCACCACCATCAAGCATAGTCATAGCTCTCCAAGTATTCCATTCAAGCATCAAAGGAGCATCGTATAATTCATTATTTTCTATTTGTAGGAACGTATTTTGAATATCATCATACAGTTTATAGTCTTTGATTTCTTGTATTTGCTTCTCTATTGTTTCTGTTTTGCGGGCTTCTGTGTAATCAAACAATAAATCTTTTAGCTCTTCAGTTGTCGTATTTTGAGGGATTTGTATTCCTTTAAATTCTGTATTCAGTCGTTCTATAAGCAATTGCTTATTATCTGTCAATAACCGAGGATATTCTGCATTGCCAAGATAAGCGGCATAATTCTCTTCATCGTCCACAAAACAAGGTTCGCGGTCAACTGTGTTTAAGATGTAATCAACATCTGCAATACGTTCATGAATGATACTCAAGGATTTTCCGATATGAGAAACATTAACTAATCCTGTCGCTCGTAAATAACGAAAACAAGCATCAGCATAATCACGCATATTGCTTGATTGTGTTTTAAGAAATTTGTCTAAAGAACGATCATTACTTTCTCTAGTTTTGATTTTTCCATTTGCAATTCGTTCTGCATAAATTGTCCGCAATTCATTATAGAGATATTCCGTTTTAAATGTGCGATAACTTTTTTTGTTTTTTGCCTTGGCCGTTCGGAATAATTCTATTTTGTGAACAATAGTTTCAAAATCATGCCAATCTGTTAATTGCATTCCGAAGATTTGAAGTTCATCAAACTTTAAAGTTCCCATCGTACGGACTAAACGGAGCATTTCCAAATATGGCTTTACACAAAATATTGCAGCCTTTTGCGTGGGTTTGTGAAATGGAGACGGTATTTGAAATTTTAACATCTGTCGGAGAAATACCTCTTCTTTACGTTTGGCGTATAAAAGAGAAAAACCGGCAGGGGTTAATGAAATAGTTGGGGACAGAGTTACAAAACCTAAAGATTTTGGGGCACGATTTATTCTATCCCTTGCACTAAAGGCCGGGTCGTTCTCTCCTTTTCCATTGAAGAATTGTTCATCACGTAATATATCCATGAAACCACTCTGTGTTTCATTATTCCACTGTTTACCAGCATAATGCTTTATAAGTAATTCTATTTCTGGTATCATCTTCTCCGGTGTTCTCGGAGAAGTTGTTAAGAATAATAATTGACTATCTATTCGGGCCATAAGGTTGTGATGCTTCAAATAATCTTACCTAAGTTGTTTCTGCTTCTCTATATGTATTGTAAATAGTGGAATTGATTTGGATATCATTCCAAGATTTTCTATAATTGGCAACCACTATATGCTTTGCTGCAGCTTTAAATCTATTTCTTATGTTTACAGCATATTTCTTATCATATTCATCAATTATATATCCTTTATATAACTGTTCAGTCAAAGGGGTTTTTCCAATTACCATTAAAGTTTTGCACGGAAGATTTATAAAATCATTAGCCAACTGTATGTGGTTTTCATCGTTAAACCCATCTTTATATTCCTTGTTTCCATAATCAGAGAATATACAATCATATGGAGGGTCAAGAAATACAAAATCCTCTGATTCACACATATTAAATACCTCGCTATAATCAGTATTCAATATGTCTGCACGTTGTAACAATTTACTATGTGATAATGTTACTGAATTTGTATTAAGATGTTGATAACGTCCAAAAGGAACATTGAATTCTCCGCGTGCATTATAACGTATCATTCCTGAATACGCTGTTTTGTTAATATAATAATACAACAATGCATCAGAATATGATTTATCTATTATTTCATTGAACATAGCACGAAGATGATAATACAATTCTTCGTTTTTATCTTTTACACGTTCAGTAGGATTTAACGATTTAAGTGCTTCAAAATTCTTACGATTCTCAGTATAAATATTCTCGACCTCATCGAGCTCTTTTCGCAAAAGTGAATAATTATCACGAACTCCTCGATAAAAACCAATCAATTTAGTGTTAATATCATTGATTATTGCTTTTTTAGGCTCTAAATGGAAAAATAATGCACCACCGCCAAAAAAAGGCTCAATGTATCGTCCCGAAAATCGAGGAATATGCCACATAATATTAGGTATTTCTTTCGACTTTCCACCTCTATATTTAATCATTGGTTTCATCTTTATAGTCTTTTGCTACAAAATTATATAAAATCTTTGAAAGACGATTGTTGTTATAATACTTTTATGTTTTTAGGATTGTCTCTGTTTATTTTGTTTTACTATTTAATCTCTTTATTGTTGTATGCTTGTTTTGAGATGCTATCACATCAATAACTGTTATTTTTTTGAGAAATAGAACACTTTTTATTTTTTGCCTTGCAGAATCTGCTTTATATTATCCTCGTTCTTTATGTTACAATAGTCATCGACTAAACTGAATATTTGCCATATTATTATGTAGCCTACGAGAATAGTACCTAATGTGTAGGTTATCATCTCATTTTTATCCATAATAGAAGCTACCGTAATATTTTGCAGTTTGTTTAAGAATAATTTAATGTTGTTCCACTGTGCAAGTATCATAATGGGTGTTATTGTGCTTGTGGCTACAATGGTTATTAGCAAAAATATTTTTGTACGGCGCCGAGGGGGTAATTGCACCTCGATTCTTTGGTGCAATTCTCGACTTTTTTGGGGATTCTGTGCGAAACTCTTTTGTAACGCTTCGGCTATAATTTTATCTTTATGTGTCATTATTCTCTTTGTTGAGTATTTTTTCAAGGTTGCTTCGTGCTCGGGACAGATAAGATTTTATACTGCCTTCGGAGTAACCGGTTATTTTTACAATCTCTTTTATCTTTTTCTCTTCGAGGTAAAATAGCGTTACACATTGTCTCTCTTTAGAATTCAGCTTGTATATGGCACAGTGCAGCGCATCCTCGTTTAAGGGTTCGGGTGCTTTTTCATCTGCAATTTCGTATGCCTTTGTATCATCGTCGATTGATTCTAAAAAATCATCCTTCTTGTTTTTTCGCACAAAGCTTATGAATGTGTTAAAAGCAATACGCAGAAGCCAATTTTGGAACGATGCTATTTGCTTGAAGCTGCCAATGCCTTGCCACGCTTTTATGAACGTCTCTTGCGTGAGGTCGTCGCTCAGCGCCTCGTTGCCTTTTGTCTGAATGAGAAAATATCGTCTGACGTGTGGCAGATATTTATTCATTAAGGACGAGTAGGCCCGATGGTCGTTTAAAAGAAGCACCCTTGTTACCCACAGAATGTCTTCGGGGTTTTTCATTGTTGCTCCTCTTGTGTGTCGTTATTTTTTACTTCTATAAGTTCTATGCTGTTTTTTGATTCGGCCTGTTTGCGTTGTTTTTTTTTGATTTCTATTATAAAAAACACGGTGCGTACAATAAGGCGCAGAAACCCCGAAAAGAATAGGATGATGGCGATGAGTAGAATAAATTCATCAATACGTCCGCCGTCGGTAATTTCGTAAAACATCACGGCGAAGCCTATTCCAAGCAGGGTGGCGTCTGTTAGGAATTTATTCTGCGCGGTAATTATCTTCTCTTTTTTTGCGTTTATTATCGTTTGTAGATTTTCGTTGTTGGCGTCGGTAATTGCGCCTTTATCCACAAGGGTTATCAGAAATTCCTTTTCGCGAGCGTCTTTCTTGGCAAGGTTGCGGAAATATGTTACAATGAGCACAATTATTGATACAATTACAAGTAGTGTAATTACTACAATGTATATAAGTTCAATAATTTTGTCCGTCCTTCTTTCTACTGCTCTCTTTGAATTAATTTCATTTTGCTTGTCTTGCTCAATTATTCTTTCAATCATTGTGCTGCTAAGCTTTCCATCCTCGACCATTTGTAGAATCTGCTTGCCGCTATATTGTTGTGCTTGTGATTCGTTGGGAAGCAGTGTAACGAGTGTGAGTGTTACGATAATGATTTTTAGTAGGTTTTTCATTTTTTTTATTTTTTTGTGGTTAATATTTTTTCCCTTGTACCAATAGGACGCAATAAAGGGGCGAAAGGTTACAATTGCGGGAGAGAATTTTTGTGCAGGAGTAAATATTAGCCTTGGGGGGATATAAACAAAACAGACAGCCTTTTTAGGCTGTCTGTTTTGTAGCGAGAGTGGGTCACGATCCCACGACCTCCGGATTATGAATCCGACGCTCTAACCAGCTGAGCTATCTCGCCATCATTTTTGCGGTGCAAAGATACGATGCTATTTTGATAAATGCAAATTTTTTATTCTTTTTTTGCAAGATTTTATTTCTGCAATGCTTACGTGCAGATAAGAGGATATAAATTTCAGTGCCCGGTGTATCACTTAGAATCTGTTTAAAATTCCCTGTAAATAAAAGTTAAACAATCAGATTCTATTTTTTTTGTGAATATTTTTAGATAATGTTGGAAAAGATGTTAAGAATAGTTTATATTCGCATAAATAATACGAATTTATCAGTCGATGAAAGATTATAAAGATGTGTGCGATGCTTCTCGTCGTACTTTTTTGAAGCGTTTGGGCGCGGGTGGTGCACTGGTGGCCGCTTCGTCTTTGGTTGGATGCAACAACAAGAATAGTGTAAAATATGTTGCCGAAGGGGTGGGTGGCGAGGTTCCTAAAGGAAAGATGGAGTACCGCAAGCATCCGTGTGGCGACAGTGTGTCGCTTTTGGGCTATGGAATGATGCGTCTGCCTATGAAAAAAGATGAATCGGGGGCGGATGTTATCGACCAAGAGCAGGTGAACCGTTTGGTCGATTATGCCATAGAGCACGGCGTTAACTATTTCGACACGGCGCCTGTCTATTGCCGTGGAAAATCGGAGCAGGCTACGGGAATTGCTCTCAGCCGACACAGCCGCGATAAATATCTCATAGCAACAAAGCTCTCGAATATGCGTGGAAATAACACGCTGGAGTTTGGCAAGGAGATGTTTACAAATTCATTGAAAGAGCTTCGGGTCGATTATATAGACTATCTGTTGCTGCACAATCTGGGCAATCTTGATGCTTATAAAAAGCGTTTCCTCGATAATGGCCTGCTCGACTATCTGCTCGAACAAAAGAGGCGAGGCACGATAAGGAATCTTGGTTGGTCGTTCCACGGCAGTAAAGAGTTTTTCGATTATATGCTCGACGAGGCAGGCGTTCAATGGGATTTTATACAGATTCAGATGAATTACGTCGATTGGGAGCGTGGTAACCCGACAGCCGAGTATATGTACAATCGTCTGACCGAGAAAAATATCCCTGTGGTTATTATGGAACCTCTTTTGGGTGGTTCGCTGGCTACAATGAATTATCAGGCAATGGCAATGCTCAAGGAGCGCGAGCCGCAGCATAGCGTTGCTTCGTGGGCTTTCCGCTTTGTGGGCAGCTTCGAGAATGTACTCACGGCTCTGAGTGGAATGACTTATATGGAGCATCTTCAGGATAATATTCGCACCTACTCGCCTCTCAGATGGCTCAGCGACGAGGAGTTTGCTTTGCTTAGCGACGTTGCACGCCGCAAAATGAGTTTTCAGAATGTCGATTGTACCGACTGTAAATATTGTATGCCCTGTCCTTACGGCCTCGATATTCCCTCAATTTTCAAGCATTATAATCGTTGTCTCAATGAGGGTACAATGCCACAGAACGAGCTCGACGCCGATTATCGCGAACAGCGCAGGGCTTTTCTCATTGGGCTCGACCGCACCGTGCCCCGTATGCGTCAGGCCGATAAGTGCGTGGGGTGTCGTGAGTGTGAACCTCACTGTCCGCAAAGGATAAAGATTGCTCGTGAGATGCGCCGCATCGACGAGTTTATGCAGACGGTTAAGGGCGATGGTCTCATTTAAAACTTTATGACTATGTTACGCAAGATAAGAATATTATTTGCAGCGTTTTTCTTCGTTGGTATAACATTACTTTTTCTCGATTTTACCGGTGTTTTTCACTTGTGGCTCGGGTGGATGGCACGGGTGCAGTTTGTGCCGGCTCTTTTGGCTGTGAATGTAGCAGTGGTTGCAGTGTTGCTGTTGCTGACGTTGCTCTTTGGCAGGGTCTATTGTTCGGTCGTTTGTCCGTTGGGTGTGATGCAGGATATTGTCTCGAACCTATCGGGCCGACGTAAGGGCAAGCGTCTGCGCTTTGGATTTTCAAAGGAGAATAGATGGTTGCGCATTGTGCTGTTGGTACTTTTTATAGCGGCTCTTGTAGCCGGATTTTCGTGGGTGGCCGCACTCATCGAGCCTTACAGCGCATACGGTCGCATTGTGAATAATTTACTCTCTCCGCTTTATCTGTGGGTAAATAATCTGTTGGCCTACGTTGCCGAGCGTGCCGATAGTTACGCTTTCTACTCGGTGGAAGTGTGGTTGCGCAGCGGTGCGACGCTTGCTGTCGCATCCGTAACTTTTGCGGTGCTCTTTGTGCTTGCTTGGCGTGGCGGGCGTACGTGGTGTAATAATATTTGTCCGGTGGGCACGCTGTTGGGCTTTGTATCGCGCTTTTCGCTTTTTAAAATGGTTGTCGATACATCGAAATGTAACGGTTGCAAAGTGTGCGAGCGCAGTTGCAAGGGGGCGTGTATCGACGCGGCTGCACATATTATCGACCACAGTCGTTGTGTTGCCTGTATGAATTGTATCGACAAGTGCAAGCGTGGTGCTATGGGGTATAAATTTGTGGGCTGGGGTAAGGCATCGGCTCAAAATGATGCATCGACCGACACGGCGCGTCGTTCGTTCCTTGCGATAGGAGGAACATTTGTTGCTTCGTCGCTCTTGGCACAGGCCGATAAGAAGGTCGATGGCGGTCTTGCTGCAATTGAGAATAAGCGTGTGCCTAAGCGTACAGTGCCCGTACTGCCCGCGGGAGCCGATAGTGCGAAAAATTTTACACAGCATTGCACAGCGTGTCAGTTGTGCGTCTCAAAATGCCCCAATGACGTGCTGCGTCCCTCGCAGAGTATCGAACACCTTATGCAGCCCGAGATGTCTTTTGAGCGCGGATATTGTCGCCCCTCGTGCAATATATGTTCGCAGGTGTGTCCCAACGGTGCTATCAAGCCCATTGAGAAGCCTATGAAGAGCGCTGTGAAAATAGGTACAGCTGTGTGGGTGGCCGACAATTGCATCGCCTATCGCGACGGTGTCTCGTGTGGCAACTGCGAGCGCCACTGTCCTAACGGCGCAATAAAGATGATTGAGTGTAAGGATAAAACCGGTGCGTCCAAAATTCCTATGATTGATGCCGAGCGCTGCTTGGGCTGCGGTGCTTGCGAATATGTGTGTCCTGCACGTCCTTTCAGTGCTATTTTTGTCGAGGGTATCGAGGTGCATCGCACTGTTTAGTTACTATCGTCATAAAAGTCAACAATCATTGCAGGGGTATTTGTGCGGCGGCGCACCCAGTTTGTGAGGCGCTTGCGTGCATTGTTGTCAATGGGATGCGACAGGGTTATTCGGGTAAAAGTCGAGGTTTTTTCATCGATGCCGATTGTGTCGATGCTGCTGCTCCACAGATAGCCTATTGCGATGCCTTTAATAGCGGGAAAAAGTGTGCTCCCCTCGTAAAGAAGATGCTTGTCGAGGGTCGCGTAACGATAGAGCGCGTCGAGGCTGTCGCGCATCGAGGCTATCAGTTGCTGTTGCACACGGGCCATCGAGTCGCGGCTGTGAAACATCTCTTGTGCAATGTTTGTGCGCAGCGTGCTAAGCATCAAACTGTCGCGCCGTTCACCATCTTGAATAATCTGTATATGTGTGCCGTCTAAATGATACTGCGGTAGTCGATTGCGTATATTGTCTATCAGTGCAGTGGGAATGTGATTGCCTATATATACGGCCTCTATTGTGCGTCGCGGATAGTCAATCTGTTTTTCTATTATGTGCGCCCCTTGAAAGTGTAGTTCCTGCGCTATGAAATTGTCGGCATTTTGCATATAGATTGTTTTTTGCACAATATTATAGGTGAGTACAAGCGAAGGCAACAGGGTTATTGCCGATATTGCAATGAGCATACGCTTAACCTTTTTCTCGTGCTGCTTATCGGCAAATACTTTAGGCGAGAATTTAAGAATGCGCACACCAAGATAGGTCGATACGGCTATAAAAACCGAATTTATAAAAAACAGATAGAGAGCACCCAGTGCCAGCAGCCATCGGCCGGTTGCCAAACAGAATCCCACAGTGCATAGTGGCGGCAGTAGTGCGGTCGAGATTGCAACACCCACAATAACCTGTATGCGGTTACCTATGCTGCTCAGTGCAAGAAACCCCGACGCTCCGCCTATAAAGGCTACAATAACGTCGTACATAGTGGGCGAGGTTCGTGCCAGCAGTTGCGATTGCGCCTCGCCAAGGGGCGAGACCCAAAAGTATATTGTGGCGGCAACGGTGGCAAAGAGCGATGCTGTCAGAAGATTGCGCAGCGAGCGTTTCATAAGCTCGGCGTCGTTGATGCCAACGGCAAGCCCTGTGCCTATTATTGGACCCATAAGAGGCGAGATGAGCATTGCACCGAATATCATATGTGTAGAGTCTATATTCAGGCCCACCGAGGCTATCAGTACAGCGAAGATAAGAATCCATAATGTTACACCGCGAAATTCAACTGCACGACGCACATTTTCAATTACTGTGCTCTCATTCTCTTTGTCGGGCGAGGGGTCGAGCCTTCCTTTAAGCTCGTTGTATAGAATTTTGAATATGTTCATTGTTGTTCCTTCAAACGAGGCTGTATCCTCATTTGAAAAAACGATTTATAAAAGGTATTTGTTTCAGTGGCAGGTCTTTTTTGATAAAATAGATTATATAAACTGCCATCAGCAAGGTGTTGAATGCCATCCTTGCACAGCTGCTCTCTATCGGGGCGAGGTGTGAGATGCAATAGAGCACTGCTGCCAGCAGTGTATATGCACCAATCTCTTTAAGATTGTAGCGTATGGGGTTACGGCGCTGTCCCACAATGTAGGAGAGGAGCATCGCCACAAAATATCCTGTAAATGATGCAAGAGCGCAGGCCATATAACCATACTGCGGAACAAAGATTATGTTTATTGCAAACAGTACAGCGCAACCGCTGAAAGAGAATATTGCTCCCCACCACGTTTCATTGTTCAGCTTGTACCAGAATGAGAGATTAAAATTTATGCCCATAAAAATCTCGGCCAGCATCACAAAAGGTATTACTTTTAGTCCCTCCCAATAGTCCGAGGCTATAAGATGGCGCAGAATATCCATATAGAACATAACAGCCAAGAAGGCCATTATTGCCACAATGATAAAATATTTCATAGCCTTGGCATAGAGCTCTTTGCTATCCTTTTGATTGCTGCTGCCAAAGACAAAAGGCTCGTATGCGAAGCGGAAGGCTTGTATGAGCATTGCCATTATGGCGGCTACCTTTACCACTGCACCGTATATTGCAAGCTCCACCTCGCCACGCTCGCCGGGGACAAGCCATTTGTAAATTATCTTGTCGGCGTGCAGATTGAGAATGCCTGCGAGGCTCAGCAGCAGCAGTGGCCACGAGTAGGAGAGCATAGAGCGCAGCATACGAATATCGGCAGTGGGGCGATAGAGCCTTAATTCGGGCAGCAGGAACAGGGTTATCGAGGAGGTACAGATAAGGTTTATAAGGAATATATAGTAGGCTTGATTATTGGGGTCGTAGAATCCCTCGACTGCCTGAGGATGCTCCTTGCAGAGCCACGGCAGAAGCAGAAAGGCTGTAAGGTTCATTGCAATGTTCATTGCAATGAACAGTAATTTGAGCCCCGCAAATTTCCACGGACGCTTGCAGTGGCGTATATATCCGAAGAGTATGGCTTGAATGGCGTCGAGCGACACAACAACGGCCATCATTGTAACAAATTCGGGGTGGTCGCTATAATCGAGCGCCCGAGCTACTGTGTCGATGTTTGTAAACACCGCAAGCAGAAACAGTGCGCACAGGCTGCCCACAACCTGCAACGACATTGAAAGTACTTTGGGTACGTCGGCGTTCTCACGGCCTGCGAAGCGGAAAAAGGTTGTCTCGAATCCGAATGTGAGCAGTGCCAGCAACAGTGCCACCCAAGCATATACGTTGGTTACAATGCCATAGTTGCCCGACTCGGCGGTCATTGTGTAGGTGTAAAGCGGCACCAGCAGATAGTTGAGAAAGCGTCCCACTATGCTGCTGAGGCCGTATATGACTGTGTCTTTCAGTAGCGATTGTAACCTTGCCATTTGTTTGTGTCTGTTTTTTTATTTAGAATAACGACCCTTCGCTTGCTCCGTAACGACTGCGCCCCAGATGCTTGTAGGCAAGGTCGGTAACTTCGCGTCCGCGTGGGGTGCGCTTCAAGAATCCTTCTTTAATAAGATAGGGTTCATAAACCTCTTCAATTGTGCCGGCATCTTCGCTCAAGGCGGTGGCTATTGTGCCTATGCCCACAGGGCCACCCTTGAATTTATCAATGATGGTACACAGTATTTTGTTGTCAATCTCGTCGAGGCCGAATTTGTCAATGTTAAGTGCTTCAAGCGCCAATTTGGCAATGGAGTTTGTGATGTGGCCGTTGCCCATCACTTGTGCAAAGTCGCGCACGCGGCGCAGCAGGGCATTGGCGATACGGGGCGTTCCTCGGCTGCGACGGGCAATTTCGTAAGTGGCCTCTTCGTCGAACGACACTTTCAGAATGTGGGCCGAGCGGGCAATAATGCCGGCGAGGGTCTTGCTATCGTAATATTCAAGGTGCATATTTATTCCGAAACGGGCACGCAGGGGGGCTGTCAATAGTCCGCTGCGGGTTGTTGCGCCGATAAGAGTAAAGGGGCTCAGGTCGATCTGTATCGAGCGTGCCGAGGGGCCTTTGTCTATGAGAATGTCTATGCGATAATCCTCCATTGCCGAGTAAAGATACTCCTCGACAATGGGCGAGAGGCGGTGAATCTCGTCGATGAAAAGAACGTCGTTTGGTTCGAGCGAGGTGAGAATGCCGGCAAGGTCGCCGGGCTTGTCGAGCACAGGCCCCGATGTTACCTTGAATCCTACGCCCAGCTCATTGGCTATAATGTTGCTTAGTGTGGTTTTTCCTAATCCCGGGGGGCCGTGCAGAAGCACGTGGTCGAGCGACTCGCCACGCATCTTTGCTGCTTGTACAAAAATTCCGAGGTTGCTCACTATTTTCTCTTGTCCGGTAAAATCGTCGAACGAGAGGGGGCGCAGTGCATTCTCGAATTCTTTGTCGCTGTGCTTGCCGCGTATGTCAAAATCGGTGCTCATTTCTGTGGCATTTTATTTTTAATGTGCGAAGATACAACAAACGAGTGAAAATTGTGTAAATGAGTGGCTGAAATATTTAAAGGATGCAGCCTTATTTTGCAGTAACTTTAATGGCGCGAAGAATTTTCTTCGCGCCATTAAAGTGTTATTTAATTATTTTCTTGCCATCCTGTATGTAGATACCGTTTGCAGTAGTATCCTCAACGGGGCGTCCACCGAGGTCGTATATTATTGTTTTATTTTTTTTTTTCGTCCTTCACATCTTTAATGGCTGTGGGGACTGCACTTTTGCTTGCAATATCAATGTCTATTGATGCGGGGAACAGACGCTCGGGGTCGTAGTAGAGGGCGCAACTCTCAATCATAGCCTTGAGGCTTGTACCCACCATTCCGTTGAAAATTTCATTGCCATTGAGTATTACTTTTACAGGCTTTGTGAGGTCGAATAACTCCTCGTTAAGATAGATGGTTACGTTTCCGCGTGGAGCGTTGATGAATTTTTTTGAGAAAATCATTGGAATGCCGCCCAATGAATATGTTGTTGTGTAACGCACTCTTTTTACTGTAAGGTCTATGGTGTTGTTGTCCATCTTTACCTCGAAGCAACTGCGGTCGCTGTTTGTTATTGATGGGTTGACGTTTACCTTCAGGTTGTAGAAACCCTCGCGTTTGCGGCCGTACATATCATAATTCTCCCAATAGAAATATTTGGGGTGGGGGTTGCGTGTGAATTTTGCCAGCCACGGGGTTGTGGGACGATAGTCTATTCCGTGTCCGTAGCCGGGAATAAGCTCGATGTAGTGGTTGTAGTATCCGGGGTGAGCTGCTGCAAGGCTGTCGGCTGCATCAAGGGCGCTTTGTGTGCAGATGTTACGGCCGAATCCATCGTCAAGAGCACCGGTGCGCAACGAGAATGCTATATTCGCTACATTCTCCATAGGTGCATTCTGAAGGGGTTCGCCACCGGCCATAGGGCCTGCTCCGGCAAGATAGTCGGCATAGAATGATGCAAGGCGCTGGCTGCCGTATCCACCCTCGGAGATTCCAAAGAAGTAGATGCGGTTGGCGTCTATTGTGTCGTTTAGGAAGGCTAAGCGCAACAGTTTTTCCCACGCCCACTGCTTCGACTGTATGGCCCAACGGTAATATTCGCCTGTGTTGGGAATTTGGGGTACCATATATACGGCGGGGCTGTAGAAGCGGCGCAGCGCAAAACCGATGCCCGTCTCCCACTCTTGGTTCTTGTCGCCCGAGCCGTGCATATAAAGGAATAACGGCAACTTGCCATCGACTTTTTCGGTGGTGTTTATTCCCCAATAATAGGGCATTGTTGCATTGGGCTCAAGGTTGGCGGGGAGCTTCCATTTTCCCGAGTTTCTGTCCTCAAGCTGTCCCAAGGGGATGAGTTTTTCTTCGTCAAATTCCTCGACCGAGTTTTTCCACAAACTCCAAACGGCTGCGCGGGTCTGCTCGATGTTGTCAAGGGCTATGGGGGCATCCACCTCTATTGTGCCACGATTCTGAACCAATGAACCTGCAAAGTAATTCTTAATTGCAGCTTCGTTTTCTTGCACTTTGTCGGCTGCACTCTGTGCCAATGTAGTGCCTGCTGCAATAAGCAGCATAATGCTTGTAAATACCTTTTTCATATTTGTAATGTTGTTTTTTCGTGCTTTACGGATGCAAAATAACACATTTTATTGTAATAAAATTGCATTTTATTTGTAAATATATTGTAAAAACTCAATTTTAGGGCTAAAAAGCCATATTTATCAAGAAAAATATATAATTTTGTGCAATTTTTTAAGAATTATTATATTCTACGTTCTTATGATAGACTGCGGTGTTTATCGGTATTATTCTGAAATAATCACAAAAAAGTATTTTTACATATATTGAAGATGAAAAGAAGAGTGTTTCTTTTATTTGTCTTGCTTGGCTGTGTGGCTATGCAAACTCTGTTTGCACAGAGTTATCTTGTGCGTGGTCGTGTGCTGTCGGGCGAGGACAATGAGCCTCTGGTGGGCGTTGGAGTTATGCAGGAGGGTACGTCCAATGGTGTCCCCACCGACATTGATGGTCGTTACTCTATTGAAATTAAAGCATCGGGTGAGGCTACGCTTGTATTTACCTATATGGGTTACGTTACACAGCGCATTAAGGTAAAGGGTGCCGCTTCGGCGCTTAATGTGGTTATGGAGCCCGAAGCAATCGAGGTTGACGAGGTTGTGGTGGTTGCATACGGTGTGCGCAAGAAGGGTACAATTTCGGGTTCGGTTTCGACGGTGAAGGCCGATAAGATTGAGAGTGTGCCCACTGTGGGATTCGACCAAGCGTTGCAAGGATTGACATCGGGAATGACGGTGATTGCAAATTCGGGTGAGCCCAGCAAGCCTGCGGTGTTTCAGATTCGTGGTACAAACTCTATAAACTCGGGTACTGCACCACTTTTTATATTGGATGGAGTGCCCATCACAAGCAGCGATTTTAACACTATAAGTCCCAATGATATTGAGTCGATAAATGTGCTCAAGGATGCTTCGTCAACATCTATCTATGGTGCTCGTGCTGCCAATGGGGTGGTAGTAATAACCACTAAACGCGGAACATCTACTGATAGGGTGGATGTAACACTGCGTACACAGCAGGGTTATTCGCAGCTGGCACACGGCAATTGGAATCTTATGAACACCGAGGAACGTATTCTCTTTGAGCAGGAGCTTGGCCTTGACGATGGGCAGGACTACGACCTGCTGCGTCTGACTGACATCAATTGGCTCGAAACGGTGTTTAACGACCGCGCCCGCCTGCAAAGCTACGACCTTTCGGTTAACTATGCGTCGGACAAACTGAATTATTTTGTCTCGGGAGGATTTTTCGACCAAGATGGTATTGCGCAGGGCTCTACGTTCAAACGCTATAATCTGCGTGCCAACAGCGATGTTAAGACTGCCGATTGGTTAAAAATTGGTACAAACGTGATGCTTACATACGAAGAGGTGCAGCAGGCCGACGATGGTGAATATTCACTGAGCAGTCCCATTTCGGCGTGTCGTTTTATGCTGCCCTATTGGAATCCTTATCGCGAGGATGGTTCGGTGGCATCGTCGTCGGACGGTAGTTGGACAGGTACTTCGCACAACCCCATTGAGTGGATGAATAATAATCCGGTCGTAAATAAGAAATACAAAGCACTGGCTGTTGCATACGCCGAGTTTACTCTTGTGAAGAATCTTACGATAAGCTCGCGCTTGGGTGTTGACTACACTCACTCTACTGCAAATATGAAATCTTACCCCGGCTTTGTGGGTAACAATGGCATTGGTGCTGCCGGACGCAGCTCGTACGATGCAGTGAATCTTACAATTACAAACACTGCAAGCTATAATCTGAAAATAGACCGTCGCCACTCGCTTAATTTTATGTTGGGACAAGAGGGAGTCGATTATCGTTCCGAGAGTTTCCAAATTATTACAAGCGGACAGAATAACGACGCTTTTACCTCGCTTGTCTCGGGTACAAGGGCTGTTTCGTGGGCAAATAGTTATTCGAGCCACGCGTTCCTCTCGTTCTTTGGTCGTGGTGAGTATAATTACAATGAAAAATATTTTGCCGATTTGTCGTTGCGCACCGACGCCTCGTCCCGATTCGGTAAACACGGACGTTGGGCTACTTTCTGGTCGCTGGGCTTTATGTGGAATGTAAGAAAGGAGCGCTTTTTGCAGGGCGCAAGCAGCTGGCTCACAAATGCTCAGATTGCACTGAGCACGGGTACATCGGGTAACTCCTCTATTCCCGACTACGATCATTTGGCGCTCGTAGGCAGCGGTGCAAACTATATGGGCAGTGCCGGAATTGCGGCCATCAGTCAGGGCAACGACAAGCTTGGATGGGAGCAGCTGTGGTCGAATAACCTTGCGATTCATTTGGGATTCTTCGGCCGCGTTAATCTTGACATAGAGCTTTATCACAAACAGACGAGCAATATGCTTATGCTTGTGCCACAATCTTATGTGAACAATGGATTCGGCACACGTTGGGATAATGTGGGCGAGATGGTGAACCGAGGCTTTGAAATTTCTTTGAATACCGATATTATCCGCACACGCGATTTTACGTGGAACGTAAATGCCAACGCTTCGTACAACAAGAACGAGATTACAGAGCTTTACAACGGCCTCGACGAGTACGAGATTTCAAATACATCCACAAAATTAGTTGTGGGCGAGTCTATCGGACAATTCTATATTAACCGCTACGCGGGTGTAAACCCTGCCAATGGCGATGCTCTGTGGTACACCAAGGATGGCGAAATTACAAATGTGTTCAGTGAGGGTGATAAGGTGTTGCTCGACAAGAATTATATTGCTCCGTGGCAGGGTGGATTCGGTACTACTCTCTCGTGGAAAGGCCTCAGCCTGAATGCTCATTTCAGTTGGGTGGCCGACAGATGGATGTTCAACAACGACCGCTTCTTCGAGGAGAGCAACGGACTTTACACTGCCTACAACCAATCGAAACGTATGCTATACGACCGTTGGAAAGAGCCGGGCGATGTAACGGATATTCCCCGATACGGTGTTACTCCGCAGATGGACTCGCGCTTCCTCGAAGATGCCTCTTTCTTGCGTCTGAAGAATATTATGCTCAGCTACACATTCCCGCAGTCTTTGTTGGCCAAGAGCAAGCTGCTCAGCAAGGCTCGTGTATATGTGCAGGCACAGAATCTGTTTACGTGGACAAAATTCAGTGGCATCGACCCCGAGTCGTCGAGCAACGTCTATAAGGCGCAGTACCCAATGTCGCGTCAATATACTTGTGGATTAGAAATTACATTCTAAAAAAAGATGAGCTATGAATAAGATAAAGAATTATATATTGATGCTTGCAGCCTCTGTGTGCATTGTTTCGTGTCTCGATAAATGCCCCGAGGATGCTGTCCTTGAGAACGAGGCTATTGTTACCGTAGAACAGGCCGACCAAGCAGTGATGGGAATATACTCGGCCTTTTTAAGCCCTGCGCTTTATAGTGGTTATCTGACGCTCTTGCCCGATATTCAGGCCGACTTTGTATATGCTGTCAATGGTTACACAAATACTTATGGCGACGTGTGGCGCTGGGATATTCTTGCTACTAACGCACAGATTGAGGCTGTCTATGGTGCGCTGTACGATGTAATCGGGCGCAGTAACTTTTTGCTCGATAATGCAGCAAGGATTAGAACGACACTCACCGACGACAACCGGCTCGACCGTCTCGACCAATATTGTGGCGAGGCTTACTTTGCGCGAGCATTGGCCTACACCGAGCTTATAAAGCTCTACTGTAAGGATTATAAGAGCGACGAGGAGGCAAAAAACACGCTCGGCGTGGTGCTCACCGAGCATTATTACGAAAAACCGCAAATTAAGCGTGCCTCGCTCTACGACTCTTATCAGTTGGTGTTGAAAGACCTTGACCGTGCCGCCGAGCTTCTTGCTCTTGAGGACGACTACGACCCTACATATTTCGGGCCACTATATAACACAACCTATTTTAATGAATATACAGTGTATGCCTTGCGTGCACGCGTGGCCCTTTATATGAGAGACTATGACGAGGCTATAAAATACTCGTCAAAGGTTATTGAGAGCGGATATTATGCTCTCTCAAGCGCTTCGCTCGCTTATAGCTCTTCGCAGAGTTATTACGACTATATGTGGACAAGCGACAACTCGACCGAGGTTATCTGGAAGATTGGCTTTACAAGTACCAATTATGGTGGTGCTTTGGGAACAATTTTCTTCAACTACGATTATACCTCTTTCAAGCCCGATTATGTACCTGCACAGTGGGTGCTTAATCTGTACGACAGTAATGACCTTCGTGCACTCAGTTTCTTCCAAACTTATCAGACCGGTTACAGCCACGGCCTTGCTTGGCCTCTGCTTATAAAATATTGGGGTAACACCGACCTTTACAACGAAGCTCGTCTGCTCAATGTTTCGATGCCTAAGGTTCTGCGCCTTTCCGAGCAGTATCTGATACGCGCCGAGGCCTATTGCAACCTCGAAACACCCAACTACTCGTTGGCGTCAAAGGATATTACAAAATTGCGTGCGGCCCGTTATATGAATTACGGAGGCTCGGCGGCGCTCAACGAGGCAACGGCTATGGATGTTATCGAGCAAGAGCGTGTTAAGGAACTTTATATGGAGGGCTTCCGTCTCACCGACCTCAAACGCTGGGGTAAGGGCTTTGAGCGCGAGCCGCAGAGCCAGTCGTTATCCAACGGCAGCAGTCTGAAAATTGAGGCGGATAATCCTCTATTTGTGTGGCCTATTCCTCAGCACGAGCTTGAGTCGCCCGATGCTGACATTGAGCCCAACGACAGCAATAAATAAACAGGAACAATAGAATAATACTATATGAAGAAGATAATAACGAAATTGTGTGCTGTTGCAGCGTTGCTCATCTCGGTGGCAGCCTGCGATGCAGAATATACAACATACAGCGGCCCCGACTATGTGATGTTCTCTGACACAATGTATGTGTTCCCGGTACAGAACAGTGAGGAGTATTTTGAAATTCCTGTCGCTGCAACACAGACGTGTGGCTACGACCGCACCGTGGCCGTCGAGATTGTCGAAAAGGCTACAAATGCCATCGAAGGCCGACATTTTACCCTTGAGCAGAATACTGTTACCATCAAGGCCGGCGAGCGTGTGGGAATGTTACGTATGCGCGGATTCCACGAGAATATAGATGTTTACGACTCGTTGGGCGTTACTCTTAATCTGCTCGTTGACAAGGATAGCGAGTGGGGTCTTTATGGCACACGTGCACAAGTAGAGCTGCGCAAGGCCTGCCCATTCGACATAAACGCATTTACAGGCTACTGTGTTGTGTCATCTACCTACATTATGAATTATATGACAAATATAGATATGCGCCTTATTCGTAGCGAGGTTGACCCCGAACGCGAGAACACCATAATAATGCGCAACTATTTTTACGATGGTTACGACCTTAGAATTGAATTTGAGACGGATGATATTCTGAATCCGCTCATCAAAATGGACGACCAAAAATTTGCAGCCACAGCCGAGGCTTTCAGTACAATCTATGGCGATGGGTATATTATGGCACGCAACGCTCCCGAATATACATCGTATTACAGCAGTTGCGAGAAATTTATCTTCCAATATATGACACTCTATGTGCCGGGAATGGCCGAGGGTAGCAATGTGGTAGGTACTTTTATAAACGCTGTCGAGTGGATAAGCGACGATGAGGCTGCCAAGCTCATTGAGCAGGGGTATTGATTGTTTTTCGGTTGCTTGATTTCTAAAAAAAAGTATAAAAACAATGTATATGAAAAGATTTAAAGAGTGGACGCTTGTCTCTTTGATGCTGGTTGCCGCTGTTGCCTTTGCAGCCTGCTCGGACGACGACAAGGAGGCGCTTGAGCCTTTAACGCCCATCTTCGATAAGCCTCTTGAGTTGCAGTGCAAGGAGGGAGGGCTTGAGAAAATTGATTTTAATTCGGTATCGGCGTGGAGCATTGCATCGGACGCTATATGGTGCACGCTCTCGACCGACGGTGTAACCTTTGCTCACGATATTATGGGCAGTGCAGGCGAGGCTGCAATCTACATAAAGATAGGCGGCGAGGCACAACAGTTTACTCAGAGTGTGGCAACGCTTACAATGATGCGTCGTGGCGTCAAGGAGACAATTGCGACCATCTATCGCAGCCCTATGGATTACACTCTGCGTGTTGTGGGTGCCGATGGCGAGGAGTACAATTCAATAGCACTCTCGTCCAACGGTGTACTTGAATTTTCGGTCGAGGCTAATTTCGATTTTGGAGTTTCGGAAAAACCTCTTTGGATAGATGAATTCAGCGTAACAACCGATGAGAATAATGCTCGTCGTCGCACATTCCGTGTGAGTGTGAGTGAGAGTTTCGAGCCTGTACCTTGTAAGGATGTAATCACATTCTTCAACAGCGACAGCACTGCAACATTCCCCTACGATATTACCTATACGGGAATGGACGCCAAGAGAATAAAAATAGATGGCGAGAATCCTTGGGGCTGGAATCTTTCGGCCGACGGTATGTTGTTCAGTACCGTGAATGCAATGTCGGGCGATTCGCTGTTTTACAACGGCTCTGTGCCCTACAAGGTAACGACACTCAACTACGACAATCGCTATTTGTGCCTGAGCGAGGGCGAGGATAGCACACTGTACCTTATGCAGCCCGAGGATAGTTGGTTGATGGTCTCTGTTGCTCCCGAGGATGCTTCACAGGTGAGTATCAGTGGTGCTCCCTTTCCTGCCGAGACCGAGGGACAGCGTAAAGGTTATGTGGTTGCAGTGCCTGCTGCCACATACGATAGTATAATGGCTCTTTATAACAGCCTTAAAGATGTCTCTTTCATCGACTCAATATATAACAATGTAATGATAGAGGTAACACAGGTGAGCGACTATGTAGATACAAGCAAGGGCTTTACAGTGATGCAGAGTATGATTACCGAGCTCGATTGTTTCGAGGAGAGCAACCCTGATATGCTGTCGATGCTTAAAGAGAAATTCGACCTCGATAAAGTTTATTCTGTGCAGGCCGACGCCGGCGTATATTTGCAGGTGTTCCCTCACCTGAGGGAGTCTCATTGGGAGGCGTGGAGTAAAGAGGCTACATTAGTTCTCGACGCTGATGGTAACGCACTCTCTTGGGAGGATGTCAACCTTGAAATTGCAATGGATGCCGAGGACAATTATTATATCTCGCTCAAGAGCCTGACCGAGCCCATTGTGCTTGTTCTGCGTGGGGTAAATGGTAAATATCTGAAGGCGCTTGTGATAAAGTCGGATATTACCCTCGACCCGGGTACAGGATTCGATATTCTTTATATGATGATTCAGAAAGTCTCTTGTTCGCTTGAGACTGATATGGAGCTTGCCGCATATATCATCGAACGCTTCGGAACAAAAGAAATTTATACTGTAAGCTCACGTGTGGGACGTGTGTTGCAGGTATTCCCCCATTTAACCGACGATGTGTGGGAGGGTGGAAGCATCGACGCTATCTGCATAGTAGATACCGAGGGTAACGATATTCCGCTTAAAGATGTCTCGTACGAGGTGGCTATGAACGACGAGGAGGCCTACTACGCAAGCGTAAAGGTAAAAAAGACACCTTATATAGTGGTATTCCTCTCGCGCGACGGTAAAGGATTAAAAGCGTTGGTTGTAAGGCCGCAGAGTTAATTGTTGTAAAAAACTATCAAGATGAAGCACTTTAAAATATATATGTGTATGCTTGCAGCCTTGTTGGCAATGGGGCTTGCAGGATGCTCCGAGGATGATGATAAGACAGCCTTGCAGCAGTATGGTTATGCGCAATTCAAATTGTTGAAAGAGGCGTCGTACAGTCGTGCGTCGGCTCCTCTCGACAAACTCTCCGATGCGCATAAGGTAAAGGTGGTTATGCAGTATGGCGGCTCTACAATAGAGCAGACGCTGCTGCTCGATGCTTATAATGCCGAAAATGCCGAGTTTGGATTAAGAAGCGAGAAGATTGAGCTTCTGGCTGGTGAATATACCATTATAGGATATTATTTGTATGGCAAGCTCGACGAGGTACTTCTATCGGGCAGTGTCGAGGATAACACTTTCGAGGTGGTTGCCGGCGGTCTTACAGTGAAAGATATTCCCGTAGATGTTATTGCACGGGGAATGGCCTCTTTCCGTTTGGTTAAAAGACTGCCACAGACGCGTGCATCGGAGTACGAGGCTTATCCTTTTGCAAACATCAAAATGGTGGATATTAACATTAAGAATGTCTTTACAAAGGAGATTACCTCAATAAATAAAATACCGGTTGAATATACCGAGGATTTTCACGATGGCTCGGCCGATGAGGTTCTGTATCCCGGAAAGAATGCCTCTACCTCATACGGAGTGTGCGATACGGTTGTGTGGATTCAGGCGGGTACATACGAGGTAAGCAGTTACGTAACATATTCCGATAAAAAGGGAAAAAATATACTCGAAATTGCAATGGTCGAGGATGCGCCCGCATTTACCGTGCACGATAATGTAGAGACACAGAATGTGCCGGTTCCGGTGAGCATAAGCGAGACTGCCGAGTATCTTAAGGATTATATTGCTTTGCGCGAAATATGGGAGGCTCTCGATGGTGTAAATTGGAAATACAAAGGACAGGAGCTTACTCCCGGAAGTAATTGGAATTTTAATAGCGATATTGATATGTGGGGCTATCAGCCGGGTGTGCAATTGCACGCCAATGGTCGTGTGGCAACAATTTCTATCGCAGGAATGGGAGCAAAGGGTGTTGTTCCCGATGCAATCGGACAGCTCACCGAGCTTGTTATTCTATCGTTGGGCACACACTCCGAGCTTATAGGCGGCCATCTGTTCCGGGATGTATCGCCTGCGATGAGCGAGGAGCAGAAAAGAGCTATGCGTTACGACTACGAGAAAAATTTTCTTGAGCGTGATTTTCGTTTAGGATTATCGGCCGATTGGATAAAGACCATTGAGGCCGATGCTTCGGCCGAGCCCATTGTAAAGGGTATCTCACTCAAGCATATTCAATTTGGCGACCTTACCAACGGAATTACGGGCATATCGCGTGCAATGATGCGTCTTAAGAATCTTGAACAATTTTATATTGCCAATTCGCCCATCACACACGAGGAGTTTTTCCGTGATATTGAGCTCTCATCGCCCTTTTATGCCGAGAAGGACACGCTCTCGTGGAGTAATATGACGGCACTCACCGACCTTGAGATTTATAATTGTCGCAACCTTAAGGCGCTACCCGTTGAGATGCTCTCGCAGTTGCCCGAGCTCATTCAGCTTAATGTTGCCTGCAATAAGGGAATCTCGGGCGAGCAGTTGAAGGCCGATTGGGAGGCTATCATCGACGGTGCTCCCTGTGCAACGCTGCAAATTCTATATATGGGCTACAATAATCTGAAGGAATTCCCCGCACACGAGCAACTGAAGAGGATGGTGAAGCTGGGAATGCTCGATTGTGCAAGCAATCAGGTTGAGAAGCTGCACCCCTTTGGTAAGGATATTCAGTTGGCCAAAATATACCTCGATAATAACAAAATTACCGAAATTCCTTGTGCCGAGGATGGTTACTTCTGTGGATTCTCGCAACTTGAGAGTTTTACTTGCAGCAACAACCGTTTGACGTTGTTCCCCGACATTTTCAATGCAAAGTCGGTGTATATTATTCCCTCGATTGACTTTTCGTACAATCTTATCGAGGGCTTCGAGAATGGCGAGAATTTCCGTGGTGTGAACGTAAACGAGGTTAATCTGTCGAATAACCGCTTAGAGACTTTCCCGGGAATACTTTTTAAGAAAAACTCACCGATAACCTATCTTGTGCTTGCCGGGAACGGTATGAAGCACATTCCCGACGGCTCGATGAAGGGCGAGAATTCTTATATGCTCGAAGCTATCGACCTTAGCTATAATCATCTGACGGAACTTTCAGACGATTTTCACGCTGTGCGCTTGCCCTATCTTATGGGTATCGACCTCAGCTACAATCGTTTCGAGGAGTTTCCTGTGTCGCCATTGGGCATAAGCACTTTGCAGCGTTTCATTATACGCCATCAGCGCGACGAGAATGGTAATCGCTGTTTGCGCGAGTGGCCCACGGGGCTTTATCGCTGTCCTTCGTTGGCGTTCTTTTTGATAGGTTCTAACGACCTTAGGAAGATAGAGGATACTCTCTCGCCCTACATCTATTACTTTGAAATTGCCGATAATCCTAATATCTCAATTGATGTAAGCTCTTTGTGTCCTTATATCGAGGCGGGAGTTTATATGCTCATCTACGATAAGACACAGGATATTCGTGGTTGCGAGGCTCTGAACATTCAAAATTGATAAAGCTGGCTCTGATATATGAATAAAATGAAAGATAGAATATTGTCTGCGCTGCTGTGCGTAGCGCTTTTTGCTCCGTTCGTATCGTGTAGCGACGATGATGGCGATGAGGCTTTTATCTCGCTTGCGGTGGATAAAGAGGTTGTTACTTTTGGTGCCGAGGGTGGTTGCGAGACGTTGCTTGTGCAGTCGGCTCAGAATTGGGTGGCTGTGGCAAGCGAGCCGTGGCTTATGGTCTCGCCGGCCAATGGTATAGGTGCGGCCGAGTGTGTTGTTACTGTCGATTCGAGCCTTGTGAGCGGTGTGCGTCGCGCCGAGATTCGTTTCACGGGCGTTGGTGGCGAGACGGCTGCCGTCGAAGTTAATCAGACGGGATTCGGAAAAATCATATCTTCTAAGGATAGTGTGATTCTTGTCGAGGCCTCGGCCAAGATTGACGAGCGTTTCTGCAAAGCCGAGGTTACGGCCAATGTGCCTTTTGAGGTGCAGATTGAGTGTGCCGACGACGATGAAGAGTGGCTCACAGTGCGTGATTTTCAGTTTGAACCCGACCGTGGCGCGCGTCCCCGCACGCTCACCTTGTACTTCGACTGGAAGATGAATACCTATCCACAAGAGCGTGTGGCCAAGGTTAATTTTATTCCTTTGAACGAAGAGGATGCGCTTGATGCTCCCGCTGCTCTTATTATCAATCAGAAGGCGGCACTGCGCATCGAGGATAATCGTGCGGGCGACTCGCTTGCGCTGCTCACCATATTCGAGCGCCTCAATTGTATGAGCGACCCGTGGGATACAAGCGAGAATATGCGCAATTGGCGCGACGTTGTACTGTGGGAGGCTCACGACGAGGCTCTGCCTGCACCCGAGGCTGTGGGACGTGTGCGTTCTGTTGAATTCTTTATTTTTAACACCGAGGAGAGTGTTCCACAGGAGATAAAGTATTTAAAATACATTGAGAGCCTCAGTGTGTCGAGCAACGTAAATACTATGCTTAAGAGTATAAAATTGGGCACCGAGGTGTGCGGGTTGAAGCATTTGAAGCATCTTACTCTCTTTTCGTATGGCCTCACCGAGCTTCCCGAGGAGTTTGTTCAGCTGGGTGCAACGCTTGAGACACTCGATATTAGCGCCAATAATTTTGCAAGTATCCCCACGATGCTGACGCAGGAGAATTTTCCCAAGCTCACATATCTGAACCTTGTAGCCAATCGTCGTTGGGGTGCAAAAGACCTGCGCGAGGCCTCGACCTATGATAATGGAATAGGCTTGCACTTTAATACCTCGTCCGATAATTCATTGCTGCGGCTTTTGACGTGGGACAACCTTGAGTATCTGCTTTTGTCCAATAATTATATCGAGGGAGCGTTGCCCGATTTTAAGGTTGGCGAAGATGGTGTAAGAGCCTATACGCAAGAGGATGTAGATGCCTTTGGTGGCGATACTATACAATATCTTGCCGATAATAATATTCCGCGTATATTGCCCAATGCCAAGCAGTTGTCGCTCAATTTGAACTTTTTCACAGGCAATCTGCCCGATTGGTTGCTTTATCATCCTCGTCTGCTCGATTGGTATCCCGAGCTTCTCATTTTTAACCAGCAAGAGCAGGGGAAAAATTCGTTGGGCGAGGTTGTGCGCTTCGATAATGCACCTACCAATTTCGAGTATTATTACGAGGCCTTCCCGGGGACAAGAGAAAAGTATGAATTTAAAGAAGAAATATCAGAATAATGATGACACGATTTTTTAGATATTTTGCAGCTACTCTGTGCATTGTGTGTGCAGTGGCGTGTAGCGACGAGGTCGAAAGTGCTGCCTCAGTAGTGCAACCCGAGGTTGCTGTGCCCGATGATGTCATCGAGGGTGAGCTTTTGATTAAATTCTCGCCTCAGATGGAGACAATCCTTGACGAGGCTTTTAAAGCGCGTGCAATGCGCGGCGTTGCCACACGCTCGGGAATACCCTCGACCGACGAGGTGCTCAGAATCCTTGGTGCATACAGCTTCGAGCGTGTCTTTCCTGTTGACCCTGCCAACGAAGAGCGTACACGCAAGGCAGGGCTGCACCTGTGGTATCAGGTTAAATTCGATAAAAACTGTAATCTGAGTGAGGCGATAGAGAATCTCTCGAAGCTGGGCGAGGTCTCAAAATTGCAGTGCAATCGTAAAATTTACCGTATGAGCAACCGTAAGGCTCGTGAGGCAAGCGTTGCCCACGAGGCGGTGGAACATCCTTTCAACGACCCGGGGCTTGCACGCCAATGGGGTTATATAAATTATGGCGGTTACTCCTTTGAGCAGCCGTGGGCCAAGAGCGTGGCCGGTTGCGACGTTGGTTGCGCCGATGCGTGGAACATCTGTACGGGCGACCCCTCGATTATCGTAGCAGTGATGGACGAGGGAGTGATGTATAATCACCCCGACCTTGAACCCAATATGTGGGTTAACGAGGGCGAGGAGCTTGGTTCGGACGTTGATGCCGATAATAATGGTTATAAGGGCGATAAATATGGCTATAATTTTGCCACCGACCGAGGATATATATCAACCACAGGCTCGAACGACACAGGACACGGAACACACGTTGCAGGAACGGTTGCTGCCGTAAATAATAACGGAGTGGGCGTGTGCGGTGTTGCCGGTGGCGACGCTGCCAAGGGGCAGCCGGGTGTTAAAATTATGTCGCTTCAGATTTTTGACGACAGCTACTCGGCCAACCTTTTACTCGAAGCTAAGGCCGTAAAATATGCAGCCGATAATGGAGCAACAGTGCTTCAGTGCAGCTGGGGTTATATGTCGCCCGACGCCAATCCTATTTTGGGATTCTCGCCCGGCCCTGCAACCGAGGAAGAGTGGGCTACAACCTATCCGCTTGAGAAAGAGGCATTCGACTATTTTATCGAAAATGCAGGTTCGCCCAACGGCGTCGTCGAGGGTGGAGTAGTAGTGTTTGCTGCCGGAAACGAATTTGCACCGACCCCGTCGTTCCCGGGACTTTATTCGCGCTTTGTGTGTGTGGCTGCTGTTGCTGCCGACTATACTCCATCGACCTACACCGACTATGGCGAGGGCATCGACCTTTCGGCTCCCGGTGGCGACGGCGATTATTATGGCACCCCCGGCGACGAGAGCGACTGCGAGGGTATGATATATTCTACTATTGTGAGTGAGGGTAAGCCCTCTTATGGATTCTACGAGGGCTCGTCGATGGCCTGTCCTCACGTCTCGGGTGTTGCGGCATTGGGCCTCTCTTATGCTGCACAACTGCGCAAACACTTTAAGGCCGAGGAGTTTATCGACCTTATGATTGCTACCGGAACACCTATTGACAGCTATTTTAAGGGTGATAAATTATCGCATTATAATCATTCGTCGCCCGGAGCGTCGGCTACAAAGAGCGACCTTTCGCGTTATGTTGGCAAGATGGGGCGTTTGGTTAACGCCGGTGCGCTGCTGCGTGCAATAGAGAATACGGGTAGCGAGATGCGCCTGCCCAATGTATATGTGGCACCGGGTGCTTGCTCGCGCATCGAACTCGACCGTTATTTTGTCGGTGGCGAGGCGTTGTCGTATAGTTGCCGTGTTGCTGACGGCGGCATTGCCAAAGCTACTGTCGAGGGTGTTGTGCTCGTTGTCGAGGGTGTTAATGTGGGTACAACCGAGCTTGTTGTTACCACAAGCGCCGGCCACGAGCAGCGTGTTACTGTAACGGTGCGTCGTGGTGCTGCACCTAATGGCTGGATGTAATTTGTAATTATTATGACGCGCCTATATGTTGTTTTTATGCTGTTATCTGTTCTTTGCGGCATCAAGGCACAAGGAACGAGGCTCTCGCGTACGGCAATAGACTCGATACGTGCATTGCACGCAATGGACAACAGAGGCAGTGTGTTACATTTCGAGACAAGCAAAATTGATATGGGCGCAATGCTTGAGACCGACACTGCAAGAGTTGTTACCTTCTTTTTTGTGAATAAAGGAAGTGAGAGTGTGCGCATCGAGCGTGTAAAGGCCTCGTGCAGCTGTGCGGTGGCATTATTCGACACTGTGCTTGTTGCACCGCAAGAGATGGGCGAGATAAAAGTGAGGTTCACCCCCCGAGGAAGGGCAGGAACGGTAGATGTTGATGCTTTTGTTTATCTCGCGGGCGGCACGTCGCATCCCGATGCACGTATAGTGCTCTGTGGTAATGTAATAGGCGCCGACGAGTGGGAGCATCTGCCGCAAAGGATGGGAGCGCTTAAGCTAAAAAGTCGCAGTGTGAATTTCGGCACACTTGCGCCTCGGCAGATACGACGCGAACGTATAGCCTGTGCTAATGCAGGGGTGGTGTCGCTGACACTCTCGGCTGCCATAAAGCCCGAGTATGTAACCCTTGCTACTGAGCCTGCAACCATCGCACCGGGCGAGGAAGGCGATATAATAATTACAATTGACACCGATAAAATCCCGTTGAAAGAGGGCGAACAGAAATTTAAAATTATAATAGAGGGTGTCGAAGGACGTCCCTCGCAGCGCACCATTGAGGGTGTGTTTAACGTCTGCCTCGGCACACGGAACAGATAAGAAGCAAATGATTTTACAGCTTGCATAATAATATTTATAAACTGCTTTTAAAATAATATAAAATGGACGCAAAGACTATTTTTCGCCTTATGGCTGCTTTTTTGTTGATGATTGCCATTCAAGGTTGCTCGTCGGATGACGATGATAGCTCGTTTGAGCCGACACTCGACGTTACTCCTGCCAATATTGCCGGAACGTGGATGTTGTCCGAGTGGAACGGGGCGCAATTGCCACAAGGAACATATTGTTACATAATATTCAACCGTAAAGATAGAAGTTTCCGTATGTTTCAGAAGTTTGACAGTATGTACGCTCGTTGCATCACCGGTGTATATGCAATCGACAAGGACAAGCAAGGCAACTATATAATAAGTGGCGAGTACGATTATCAGATGGGCGAGTGGAATAATTCATACATTGTAACCGAACTTTACGCCTCGGGCTCTATGCTGTGGACAGCTAAGGATAATCCCGAAGATGTGTGTCGTTACGTGCGTTGCGACGAGATTCCCGAGGAAATAATCCGCGAATCGGGCTACAAGGAGCAATAATTGCATATGCACAGCACTTAAGCCTCATAAAAGACATTCGGATAAATGCCCCGAATAACAAAAAACGTGATAAATGTAAAAATAATGTCAAAATAACTGCCACAATTAAAACAAAATTGTTAATTTTGCAGAGTTAATAAACTATACCAATTTACAGACAAAATCTTGTCCTACTTTTTCAATAACAATCATTACTCTTTTTGGAAATTTTTGTGAACAATCCTTCTGTACGGATAAATTCGCACAATCTTATTTTATGTATCATATAGAACAGTTGAGAAGCAAGGAACTGCCCGAATTACAATCTATAGCTAATGAATTGGGGATTAGCGGAGTAAAATCACTCGAAAAAGATACTCTGATTTATCGCATCCTTGATGGACAGGCGCTTCAGCGCAGTCAATCGGGTACTCCTGCTGTTGTAAAGGAAGAGAATCGAATGAATCGTCGCAACCATCGCCGCAACCGCATTCAGCCCGAGGCGGCTGCAAAGGTATATACTGCAACAGGCGACAAGGCGGTGAAGCTCGACAAGAACGAGCCTAAAAAACACGACGACGAAGTTAAACCCATAATAGAGGTAGCACTCGAAGAGGTGAAGCCCGAGGTTGAGAATCCCGAGGCAGCAGTAAATAACGAGAATAATGTTGCTGCTCCCAAAAAGCGTGGCCGAAAGCCCAAGGCAAAAGAGGTTGTTTCCGCCGAAACAACGACTGAGATAGCCGTAGAGGTTACCACAACTCCGCAGCCCGCTGAGAGTGCCCCCGAGGCATCCGAGGTTGCCGACCAAGCGCAAAATCCTGCTCCAAAGAAACGCGGTCGCAAGCCCAAGGTAAAGGAGGCTGCACTCGTCGAGGCTGCAACAGAAGTGCTTGTCGAGCAAGTTGAGACACCTCTGCAACCATCGCCCGAGCCGTCGGCCGGGGCGTCCGAGCAGGAGGAATTTGTGCCAATAGAAGAGCTTCCCAGCGACAAAGAGGAGGCTGCAACCGAGCTTGTCGAGAAATTTGAGAAGCGCGAGGGAACACATCAGCAACAACAGCAGCAGGGCTTCCGCAAAAACGACCGTCGTCAGCGTTTCGAGCGTACGCGACAAGAGACACAGGAGGCGCAAGAACAGCCTGCAATGTACGATTTTGCCGATGTACTCAAGGTCGAGGGAGTGCTTGAGACGATGCCCGACAATTACGGATTCCTGCGCTCGTCCGACTACAACTACCTTGCCTCGCCCGACGACGTATATGTATCGCAGTCGCAGATACGTATGTACGGCCTGAAAACAGGCGATGTAGTCGAGGGAGTGATACGTCCGGCCGGTGCAGGCGAGAAATATTTCCCTCTCGTAAAAGTAAATAAGATAAACGGCCTTGCCCCCGAGCTTGTACGCGACCGTGTTTCGTTCGACAATCTCACCCCTCTGTTCCCCGAAGAGAAATTCACCCTTTGCAGCGGCAGCTACGATAATATGTCGGCACGTGTGGTAGATATGTTCTCGCCTATCGGAAAAGGACAACGTGGACTAATCGTGGCCCAGCCCAAGACCGGTAAGACAATGTTGCTCAAGGATATTGCAAATGCAATAGCGGCTAATCACCCCGAGGCTTATATGATTATGCTGCTCATCGACGAGCGTCCCGAGGAGGTAACAGATATGGCGCGCAGTGTAAATGCCGAGGTTATTGCATCGACATTTGACGAGCCGGCCGAGCGCCACGTGAAAATTGCAGGAATTGTGCTCGAAAGAGCCAAACGTATGGTCGAGTGCGGGCACGACGTTGTTATCTTCCTCGACTCTATAACCCGTCTGGCACGCGCCTATAATACTGTGTCGCCGGCCTCGGGTAAAGTGCTCTCGGGTGGTGTCGATGCAAATGCGCTGCACAAACCCAAGCGCTTCTTCGGAGCGGCACGAAACATTGAGAATGGTGGTTCGCTCACTATAATTGCAACAGCGCTTATCGACACAGGCTCTAAGATGGACGAAGTGATTTTTGAGGAATTCAAAGGCACGGGTAATATGGAGCTTCAGCTCGACCGTACATTAAGCAACAAACGCATCTTCCCTGCTGTGAATATCATAGCGTCGAGTACACGTCGCGACGACCTACTGCACGACAAACAGACGCTCGACCGTATGTGGATTCTGCGTAAATATCTTGCTGATATGACCTCACTTGAGGCTATGGAGTTTGTAAAAGACCGCCTCGAAAAAACCAAAGATAATGAGGAATTTTTACTTAGTATGAATTCTGCAAGGTGCTATTAGTTAGCAAAATACTCCTCTGAGGCTGTTTGAACCTCAGAGGAGTATTTATTTTACATTGAGCCAAAATCCATCCTACTTTTTGTCCACGTTACCCAAAAATCAAAGCATTCAGAGCGCAGCTTAGAGGAGTAACGGATTTAAAGTTTTTCTTCTTTAGATTAGCTAAACTTTTTGCTTAGCCCCCCAGACTTTGCAGGTGAGCCGTGAGCCCTCGCTCTCCACCTCGCTTTATATAAAACAAAAAGAGTTCCAATCTTCTTTGGAACTCTTTTGCGGTGCGTACGGGACTCGAACCCGTGACCCCATGCGTGACAGGCATGTATTCTAACCAACTGAACTAACGCACCATTGTGTGTGCTTTTCGTATCTGAAAGCGTGTGCAAAGTTACGGCTTTTTTTTAGACTTGCAAACTTTTTGGCAATTATTTTTTAATTTTCTGCGATTTTTTTTGATTTTCCCTGTTTTTCGCCTTAGAATCCCTCTTTTTTATGCTTGAAAGGGCTGTTGGTGGTTGGGAATTGTTACATTCCTGATTGGCGTTTCAAGAATTCTATTTGTGAGTCCCAAAGGTCTTTTTGGTCGGAGATTTCAGAGGGGTCGGCAAAGTCGGTAATGTCGAGTGTGTGCTCGCGTGTCATTTCGTTGTAGGTGATTCGCATTTCAAAGAATGTGTAGTGTTCTTCGTCGTCCCATCTGAGGCGTACATAAACTCCGTTGCGTTGGGCTATGAGGGTGGCCGAACGGTGTTCCTCTTTTCCCCAATAGAAATTGAATGTTTTACCGTCGATAGATGTGCGGTCGGCGAACCACATAGAGAGGCCGGGGGCTGTTCCGATGTATCGCCATATCATAGCTGCACTTCCTTTGAGGGGATACTCAATGTGAATTTTTTCTTTTTTCATTGTTGGTGTAAATTTGTTATCTGCAACACGTTAGGCGTTGCAAGTTAATAATTCTTATTTATAAAAGCAACAAAATGGGGGTATTTGTTCAATATATTTAAATAAATTTATAAGTGTCGTTTTCAATTTTTATTAAATGCCGATTGTTTATTATTTGTTTTTGTATTTAAAAATGTTTGTTTTTTCGATAAAAAACGGGGAGGGTTGGTGTGTTTCGGATGTAATGTGCTTTGTGTTGCTTGTTTTGTGTTTAATGGGGCAAATTGATTTGGGATTGGTGATAAAATGAAAAAAATGTATTTAAAAATGTGATAAAAGATGAATTTTTGAAATTTTTGCTCTTGTTTTTTTGTGGTGATAAAATATTTCAATAATTTAGGCCGACTAATTATGTTTAACATCTAATTTTTTGAAATATGAAACTGAAATTTTTCGCGATTGCGCTTTTGTCTGTGTTTCTTTTGAGTGCTTGCTCGCAGAATGGTGGTAATTCAGGTAGTGCTGCTGCTCAACAGGTTGAGTGTGCCGCGGCTGCTTGCGATAAGGCTGATGGTTGCAAAAAGGGTGCTTGCGGTGCGGCTGCTTGCGACAGGGCTGATGATTGCAAAAAGGATTCTTGCGGTACTGCTGCTTGCGACAAGGCTGATGATTGCAAAAAGGGTGCTTGTGGTACTGCTGCTTGCGACAAGGCTGATGATTGCAAAAAGGGTGCTTGCGGTGCGGCTGCTTGCGACAGGGCTGATGATTGCAAA
>CAYYEL010000002.1:60313-76070 GCA_964470845.1 uncultured Bacteroidaceae bacterium
AAGGGTGCTTGCGGTGCGGCTGCTTGCGATAAGGCTGATGATTGCAAAAAAGAAGGTGCTTGTCCTGCCGAGAATAAGTAATAGACCTGTTTTTTATAATAATAAGCCGAGCTTGACTATGTCAAGCTCGGCTTATTATTTATTTGGATGGTGCTGTGTGTACTACTGTGCTTGTGTCGCGTAGTATGATAAGTGCTTCGGGACCCATATTGAACAGTAGGTCTATTATGCTGAGATTGGGGATAAATCCGTTGCGCAATGAAAATACTTGATAGTATGCTTCGGTCTTTTGTGGAGCGCGTGTGGCAAATTCTTGTGGTGATGCTAAGTAACGCAGGTCGGTGAAATCGCTTTTTATCGATTCCATCGTTGCTTTTTCGAGAATTGCAATCGAGCGCTCAAGGCCGATGAGCTCGCAAACTATCGCGTGCAGGCGCATATTAAAGTCGAGTAGGAATCCGTCTTTTTCTTCGTAGAAATGGGCAAAATCATCGGCGTAATAGTCGAAGAAGGGGCTTTTGCGATAGGCGCTTACGATTGCGTTCCAATGTGTGTGTCGCCAATTGCCGTGTTCGCTGATGCGTGTGTCGCGCATTTTTTGCCCATTGTTGTGTACGATGGGGATTGTGAGTGTTTGTGTGCCATTTTCGGTGGCTATAATGGTGCGACTGCGGAAGGTTTGTTTGATGAACGTGCTGTCGGTATCAATCATTATCCCCTGTGATAAATATAGTTGTGCATACAGGGGAATGGGGGCAAGGTACAAAGGGTGGCTTATAATGTACATTGTGAGTGTTTATTTGAATTTATCTACACTGCTGAAGATACGATTCCAACGTATTTTTCCATCGAACCATCCTCGATCCTCGTCGAGTGAGAGCCATATAAAGAGGGGTTTGCCCACTATGTGATCTTCGGGCACAAAGCCCCAATAGCGCGAGTCGGCACTGTTGTGTCGGTTGTCGCCCATCATCCAATAGTAGTCCATCTTGAATGTGTAGCTGTTGCTCTCTTTGTCATTTATAAATATTTTTCCGTCTTTTACTTGTAGCTTGTTGCCCTCGTAAACAGCGATGGGACGCTCATATATGGGCAGGTTTTCGAGGGTTAGCTCGATGCTTGCTCCACGCTTGGGTATCCACACCGGGCCGTAGTTGTCGGCGGTCCATTTTGTGTAGCCGTTCAGGGGGTAGGTGTAGTCTTCGGGATTTTTGAATGGTTCTATCGATGCTACTATTTTTGTGTAGCTTGCCAGTTTGTCGCGTGTGGCGTTTGTGAGGGGCAGGCAGTAGAGACCGCTGCCACAGTTGCCGTCGGCGAGGTCTTTTCGGCTTATTCCAAGCTCGTGGCGCAGACGCTCGGATATATTTTCTTTGAATTTTACCCAATAGTTGAATTGGACGTTACGGGGCTGAGCGACCGGCTTGCCATTAAGGTGTATCTGTTTGTCCTTGATGAGGAGTGTGTCGCCCGGCAGTGCTATGCAGCGTTTAACGTAATTCTCGCGGCGATCGACGGGACGCCACAATTTGTGCCCGTATATGTGCGAATTTTGCTCGATGTATTTGCTTCCGGCTGCATAGTATAGGTCGTAGATGGCGCGTTGACGCTCGGGACTTAGGCTGTCCATAGGTGGGGTGTTGGGGTAGTGTTCGGCACCAATCAGATAGCACTCTTTGTAATAATCTATTACCTGCGGGTTGGTGGTGGCTGTGTCGCCTGCCGGATAGTTGAACACTACAATGTCGCCTCGTTCTATATCCTCGAAGCCTGCTATGCGCTCGTAGTCCCATTGGATGGCGTCAATGTAGCTTTTGCCGCCGGTAACAGGCATTGTGTGCTGTGTGAGTGGCATACTCAATGGGGTATTGGGCTTGCGTGCGCCGTAGTTGGCCTTGCTTACGAAAAGATAGTCGCCTACGAGTAACGATTTTTCGAGCGATGATGTTGGAATTACGTAATTTTGAAAAAAGAATTGGTTGACAAAATATACGGCTATAAGGGCAAAGACTATTGCATCGACCCAGCTCATTACTGTGCGCAATAGGTTGTTTTTGGAATTTTTCCACCAGCCCCAAGGGATGATTTTTGTTGTGTAGTTGTCTATAATGAAGGGGACAACAATAAGGCCTAACCAACTTTTGACCCATACGAGGAAAAGCAGGTACAGTGGTAATGTTATTGAGAGTTTTATAAGGTCTTTACGTGTGGGCTTTCTCATAATTCTGTTTTTTATGATGGGAACGCGCCTTGCGTTGCCGATATTGTCTTTTGTGTGTTAATTTTTTAAAAATCGAAAAGGTCTTTCATTCCTAAAAAGCCGTTGTGCGTGTATAGGTATTCGGCGGCAAGCACGGCGCCAAGCGCAAAGCCGCTGCGATTTTTTGCATTGTGGGTGATGGTGATTGTGTCGGCCTCGGATGTATATTCTATCGAGTGTATGCCGGGTACTTCGTCGCGGCGCACGGCGTTGATGCGAAGCTCGTCGTCTTTTGCTGTAGCGCCGGGAGTGGTTGTGCCGTCGGGGTTGACAACGTCGCCCAGAATCCACGAATTCTTACGGTCGAGATTCTCGATTATGCCCTCGCCCAAGGTGATTGCTGTGCCGCTGGGGGCGTCTAATTTGTGAATGTGATGCGTCTCTTCCATCTGTACGCTGTAAGAGGGGAAACGGTTCATTATTTTCGCCAAATAGCGGTTCACTGCCGAGAAAATGGCAACGCCGAGGCTGAAATTGCTCGACCAAAAGAGGGTTTTTCCTTCTTCGTTGCACAGGCGGCGCATCTCCTCGTCGTGTTTGTGAATCCATCCGGTGCTTCCGCTCACAACTTTTACTCCGGCCTTCATTGCGTCGATGCAGTTGTTGTATGCAACGGCGGGGGCTGTAAATTCTATTGCAACGTCGGCCGATGCAAATGCAGGGCCGAAAATATCGTCTCTGTTCTCAATGTCAATTATTGATACAATTTCGTGGCCTCTCTCAAGGGCAATCTTTTCAATTGTCTTGCCCATTTTTCCGTATCCTATCAGCGCTATTTTCATATAATTATTTTTTAATACGGTGCGAAGATAGCTAATTTTTTATTCTGTTGTTCGATTTTATGTGAAATAGTGTTACCTTTGCCGTTAATAATAAAGATATTCTGCACTCGCTTTGAAAATATTAAAGTAAACTTTATATATTCTCGCTCGTTTGTGGGTATCTTTGCAGATAAACAAATTGCCCCCCCCCCCGAGGATTGTCTTGTTGGGGGCTGATGGTGTAAGATGGAAAATGTAAATAAAAATAATCCTATGGAGAAGAAATTTAAAAGAACTCTGGTAACATCGGCGTTGCCGTACGCTAACGGCCCTGTACACATCGGCCACCTTGCCGGAGTGTATGTGCCGGCCGATATTTATGTGCGTTATTTGCGTCTGAAGGGCGAGGATGTGCTTTTTATCGGTGGAAGCGACGAGCACGGCGTGCCCGTTACAATTCGTGCAAAGAAAGAGGGTATCACCCCGCAAGATGTTGTCGATCGTTATCACAATATCATAAAAGAGTCGTTCGAGGGCTTTGGAATTTCGTTCGACGTATATTCGCGTACAACATCCGATACTCATAAACAGCTGGCGTCTGATTTCTTCCGTAAACTCTACGACGAGGGGAAATTTGTGCAGATGGAGAGTGAGCAGTATTACGACGAGGGTGAACAGCAATTCCTTACCGACCGTAATATTCGCGGCGAATGTCCACGTTGCCACGCAGCCGACGCATACGGCGACCAGTGCGAAAAGTGTGGTGCCACACTCTCGCCCGACGAGCTTATCAATCCTTATAATGCCGACTCGGGTAATCCTCTAGTGAAGCGCAAGACTACCCACTGGTATCTGCCTCTCGATCGCTATCAACCGTGGCTCGAAGAGTGGATTCTGGGCGAGCATAAAGAGTGGCGCAGTAACGTCTATGGGCAGTGCAAAAGCTGGCTCGACTCGGGCTTGCGCGAGCGTGCCGTAACACGCGACCTCAGCTGGGGAATCCCCGTACCTGTCGAGGGTGCCGAGGGTAAGGTGCTGTATGTATGGTTCGATGCTCCCATAGGATATATCAGCAACACAAAAGAGCTTCTGCCCGATACGTGGGAGAAGTGGTGGAAAAGCAGTGATACCCGCCTCGTTCACTTTATCGGAAAAGATAATATAGTGTTCCACTGCATTGTGTTCCCCTCGATGCTGAAGGCGCACGGCGATTATATTCTGCCCGATAATGTACCAAGCAACGAGTTTCTGAACCTTGAGGATGATAAAATATCAACCTCGCGCAATTGGGCTGTGTGGCTCAATGAGTATCTTGTTGATTTTCCCGGCAAGCAGGATGTACTGCGTTACGTGCTCACTGCAAACGCTCCCGAGACAAAGGATAACAATTTTACGTGGCGCGATTTTCAGGCACGCAACAACAACGAGCTTGTAGCCGTATATGGTAACTTTGTGAACCGCGCACTTGTGCTCACAAAAAAATATTTCGACGGAAAAGTGCCTGCTTGCGGTGCTGTTACCGACTACGATAAGGCGATAATCGAGGAATTTGTAAATGTAAAAAGCGAGGTCGAAAAACTGCTCGACCAATTTAAATTCCGCGAGGCGCAGAAAGAGGCGATGAATCTTGCACGCATCGGTAATCGCTATCTTGCCGAGACTGAGCCGTGGAAGCTGGCCAAGAGCGACCTTGCGCGTGTTGCGACAATTTTGAATATCTCGCTTCAGCTGGTGGCCAATCTTTCAATTGCTTTCGAGCCGTTCCTGCCATTCAGCAGTAAGAAACTGCGCAGTATGCTTGCATACGAGGAGTTTAAATGGGAGAATCTTGGACGCATCGACCTTTTGCCCGAGGGACACACTCTTGGCGAGGTGGGGCTGCTGTTCGAGAAAATTGAGGACGATGCCATTCAAGCGCAGCTCGACCGTCTCGCCCGCATCAAGAAAGAGAATGAAGAGGCCAACTACAAGGCCAATCCTGTGCGTCCCGACTGTACATTCGACGATTTTCTGAAATTGGATATGCGCGTGGGTACTGTGCTTGAGTGTACCAAAGTGCCCAAGGCCGATAAACTGCTGCAATTTAAAATTGATGATGGCCTTGAGACGCGTACGATACTTTCGGGTATTGCCAAGCACTTTAAGCCCGAGGAACTTGTGGGTAAGCAGGTGTGCTTTATAGCCAATCTGCCGCCGCGTACAATGAGAGGCATCGTCAGTGAGGGGATGATTCTTAGCGCCGAGGACAACGAGGGCAAGCTGTCGCTGCTTACTGTCGAGCCCAAGGCTAAGCCCGGAAGTGAGATAAAATAAAATCCTACACTTCCACACACACTATGAACAGCAGTGCCGGTACAAACTTAAAGAGCGCCGTCGCCAAAGGTTTTCTTTGGGGCGGAATGAGTAATGCTGTTTGTCAACTGCTGAACCTTTTTATCGGAATATTTTTGGCACGCATCCTTGGGCCCGAAGATTATGGGCCCATAGGGATGCTTGCAATTTTTTCGGCCATTGCAGGCTCGTTGCAGGATAGTGGCTTTGTGGCCGCGCTTGCCAATCGTAAGCAGGTAACACACGACGACTATAATGCGGTCTTTTGGTTCAACGTGATTGTGTCATTGATAATGTACGTTGCGCTGTTTTTTTCAGCTCCGCTTATTGTGGATTTTTTTAATGAACCGTCGTTGTTGTGGCTCTCGCGTTATATTTTTCTGGGCTTTGTGGTTGCCGGTGTGGGAATTGCGCCGTCGGCCTATCTGTTCCGTGAATTGAAAGTCAAGGAGCGCTCAATTGCTCAGATTCTCTCTATTGTTGTCTCGGGTTGTGTGGGCATTGTGCTTGCTGTTAATGGATATTCGTTCTGGGGTATTGCAACGCAGAGTATTACGTATGTGCTTGTGCGCAGCATTGTGTGCTGGTGGTTTACTCCGTGGCGTCCGAGTTTCAAGGTGAATTTTGCCCCTTTGGGCTATCTGTTTGCGTTCAGCTATCGGTTGCTTATCACAAACATCTTTTTGCGCATAAATTGGAATATATTTTCATTTATTCTTGGAGGAAACAGGCATTATACGCGTGTGGATGTAGGAAACTATACAAAGGCGGCCGAGTGGATGTGTATGGGCAGCGAGATTGTAAATGGGATGGTAAATAATATCGCTCAGCCTGTGCTTGCCAAGGTTGCCGACGATGGTGAGAGACAGTTGCGCGTGTTCCGCAAGATGCTGCGCTTTACGTCGTTTGTGTCGTTCCCTTTACTGTTTGGATTGTCGCTTGTTGCTCCGCAGATAATAGTAATTGCAATAACCGATAAATGGATTGAGAGTGCTTATATGTTGCGCGTGCTTGCTCTTTGGGGCGGTTTTATGCCTGTGCAGTCGATGTTTACCAATTTGCTCATAAGTCGCGGACGTTCGGTTGTGTTTATGTGGGGTACTGTTGTACAGGGGCTCATTGTGTTGCTGCTGCTTGTGGCAATGGCGCCGTGGGGCATACACGCAATGATGTTTGCTTATGTGCTTTTTAACTTCCTGTGGCTGTTTGTGTGGCGACATTATACAGGTGCTGAGATTGGGCTGTCGTTGTCGATGTTTCTGCGGGATATGTTTCCATACGCTATTCTTGCAGGTGCGGTGATGGTTGCAACCGGATATTTCACTGCTGCGATAGAGAATATTTATCTGTTGTTGCTATCGCGTGTGGCAGTGGCGGCAATGCTTTATACCGGAGTGCTTATGATTGTGCGCAACAGTGAGTTGTACGAGGCGATAGAGTATATTGTCCATAAGAAACTCAAAGAATGATTTTGCTATGAAAAAGATACTTTACGATAATCAGATGTTTACGTTTCAGCGCTTCGGAGGGGTTACACGCTATTTTGCCGACCTTATGTACAATCTGCCCTCTGATGAGTTTCGTGCGTCAATGCCAATGAAATTCTGCGAGAATCATTATGTTACGGTAACATACGGGCGTAAATATCCTGTGCTTAATTTTCCAAAGAATTACCGTTGGCGCCGACGCATATATCAACTGGCCAATATGACCTATGCGTGGAACGCTGTGCGAATGTGCGAGTATGATATTTTTCATCCGACATACTATAATCCCTATTTTTTGAGTGCACTCAAACATCGCCGTAAGCCATTTGTGCTTACTATTCACGATATGACTTTTGAGCGCTACCCGCAGGATGTACTTATATATGATCGTACAATCCCGCACAAGAAACGTCTTATTGCCGAGGCCGACCACATTATTGCGGTGAGTGAGAATACCAAACGCGATATTATTGAGCTTCTGGGAACCGACCCGTCGAAAATAAGCGTGGTGCACCACGGCTACCGTCCGATAGCACAAGCTGCCGGGCAACTGTTCGACCGTTATATTCTTTATGTGGGCGAACGTAAAGGGTATAAGAATTTTTTCTCGTGGTTGTCGGCTGTGAGGCCGCTGCTTATGGCCGACCCTACATTGAGGGTTGTGTGTACGGGTAACCCTTTCAGTCCTTCCGAGATTAAATTCTTTCAAAAATGGAATGTGGCCGACAGATTAACTCATATCTCGGCCAATGACGAGCAGATGGCCTCGCTCTATCGCTATGCACTGTGCTTTGTCTTTCCGTCGCACTACGAGGGTTTCGGAATACCTATATTAGAGGCTTTCTCCAATGGTTGCCCTGTGTGTCTGAGCGATGCAAGCTGCTTCCCCGAGGTTGCAGGCGATGCTGCTTTGTTCTTTAACCCCAATGATGCAGGCTCGATGCAGGATGCTTTGCGCGAGATTATTACAAGCGGCACACTACGCAACGAGCTTCGAGAGAAAGGGCTTAACCGTGTGCGCGAATTTTCACTCGAACGTATGGTCGAGGCTACTTGTGAAGTTTATAGAAAGATATAAATAAAAATAATAAAAAAGACCATTTGACCGATGAAAATCAGCCGCCACGAAATATCACGTTTATGGCCCATTGCCAAGCGGCGTGCAGCTGCCACTGTCATTGGCTGGGTGCAACGTCTTTCTTCCAATGAAAAGTTGGTGAAGGATGTTTTTAATCGCCGACGCAGCAGGCGTGTGCTTCTGTGTCATCTGCCCGAGGCTTTTACGTCGGATAAATTACCTAAATATCACTCTAATCTTACCGAATGTTTTGTGGCTGCACGTTGCTTCGACCGCTTGGGCTATAGTGTCGATTGCAGCTCGCGTGCCAACGAAGGTCTCGACTACACGCCTTACGAAATTGTTTATGGCATCAATGGTAACGCCTTTTTTGGCTCGTTTCGTCCCTGCAAGGGTGTCGAGCCTCTGAGGATATTTTATTCGGTGGGCGCTCAGATGACATATAATTTTGAAGCGACGGCACAGCGTAATTTGTCGTTCCACGGGCGGCACGGATTGTGGCTTTTGGGGTCGAATCGTTATGTTCCCGGCGGGGGAATGAATTATTATGAGGCTCACTTTGCCGATGCTGTAATATGTTTGGGTGATAGGCCGGTATTAGAGCCTTTCTGTGCCGATGATGCTCGTGTAGAGCGCTACCGGCATTTGCCGGCATTCTACTTTCCCGTAACAACGCCCGATGCCAAGAAGGATTTTGCAAAATGCCGCAAGACAATCTTGTGGTTCGGTTCAATGGGGCTTCTGCACAAGGGGCTTGATATTGCCATAGATTTTGCTGTCAATCACCCCGATTATACACTGCACATCTGTGGAGGCAGTAGTGCCGAGAAGGATTTCTGGCGATACTATAAGCCCATTGTGGATGAGGCAGTAAATATTAAGATGCACGGCTTTGTTGATATTGAATCGGCCGAGTTTGCCACTCTGCTCTTTGATTGCGGCCTGCTGCTTAACCCCTCGGTCAGTGAGAGTGGAGCGGTGGCCGTGTTGAATGTTCTTGGCAACGGGGCACTGCTGCCTATATATAGCAGAGGAACGGCACTCGACCTCTCGGACGTGGGCGTCGAGGTGTCTTGTGTTACTTACGAGGCGTTCGCCGGGGCGCTGGCCGCGGTGGAGGGAATGTCCGACGAGGAGTTTGCTTCCCGTGCGTGGGGTGCACACGAAAAGGTTCGTGAGGGATATACGTTGCAACGCTACGAAGAGAACCTGTATAATCACTTAAAAGAAATAATCGATAAAAAGGATAAAAAATGAAAATTGTTGAGAAAAAACATTGGCTGCCTCATCTGTTGGCAGTGCTCATCTTTCTTGTGCTTACGGCGGTATATTTTGCACCCGTACTGCAAGGAAAAGACCTTATGCAGGGCGATGCTATAAGCTCGCAAGGGTGGGGTAAGGATGCAAAGGATTATCACGAGGCTACGGGCGACTATGCTTATTGGTCGAATGCAATGTTCTCGGGAATGCCCTCGAATTATACATTCTCGCCACAGCCTGTAAATATTTTCGAGGCTGCCGATAAGGTGCTCACCTTGGGAATGTTCGGCGCGTCGCGACGCCACATTGGTGCAATATTCCTTACTTTTGTATGTTTTTATATATTCTTGCTGTCAATGGGGTGCAGGTCGTGGCTCAGTGTAGCCGGCTCTATTGCTTACACGTTGTGCTCCTATAATTTTATTATTATCGAGGCGGGGCATATGAGCAAAAGCCTTGTGATGGCCACAATGGCGCCGATTATAGGTGGAGTGATACTCTGTTATAGGGGGAAACTGTTGCGGGGTGCGCTCATCACGCTTATTTTCTCGGGATTGAATATTTATTGGAGTCATCAGCAGATTAGTTATTATTTGTTATTGGTGCTCATTATTCTTGCGCTTGTTTATCTTGTTTATGCTATAAAAGAGAGGGCTCTGAAAGGCTATTTTAAGGCTACGGGGGTGCTTGTGGCTGTGGCGTTGCTGGCTGTGCTTCCGGCTCTTGGGCAATTGATTCCTTCGGCCGACTATGCAAAGGATTCTATGCGTGGCGGCTCTGTACTTAAACAGGCCGAGGATAAACAGAGCTCGGGACTTGATATTGACTATGCCTATCAGTGGAGCTATGGTGTGGGAGAGACTTTCACGCTTCTTGTGCCCAATCTGTATGGTGCAAGCTCGCATTATGGCTTGGATAATGGCTCGGAACTGTACAGGAGCCTTGCCTCGAAGATAGGTGCTGCACAAGCGCAACAGGTGTGTGATGCTGCCCCTACGTACTGGGGCGACCAGCCTTTTACCTCGGGACCTGTGTATGTGGGTGCTATTGTTTGTTTCTTGTTTGTTCTGGGTATTTTTGTTGTAAAAGGTCGCGAAAGATGGTGGTTGCTTGCTGCAACAATTCTTTCGTTTGTAATGTCGTGGGGTAAGAATTTCTTGGAGGTGAACGAGTTTCTGTTCTATAATCTGCCCTTGTATAGTAAATTCCGTGCACCGTCGATGGCGCTTGTGATAGCGTCGGTAACAATGGTGGCATTAGGCATCTTGGCTGTTCGCAAGCTCATTGTTGCTCGCCGCGAGAATAATGTTGCCGAGCTTGCCCGTATGAGGCGTGCGCTCTTTATCTCGGCGGGTGTTACCGGTGGAATATGTCTTGTGCTTGCTCTTTTTGCGGGCTCTTTCTTTAGTTTCGAGGCGGCGACTGATGCTCGAATTGCGCCTATTATAGTCGATGCGCTTGTAAAGGATCGCGAAGCGATGCTTGTCTCTGATGCTTGGCGCTCGCTGGCTCTTATTGTGGCTGCTGCGGCTCTGCTTTTTGCCTATCTGCGTGTGGGCTTTAAGTCGCAATATGCAGCTATGCTTTTGGGTGTGCTTATGCTCATCGACCTTTGGCCGGTGGATAAACGCTTTCTTTCGTATGACGACTTTATTCCTAAGAGACAGAGTACCGAGATTCGTCCCACTGCTGCCGACCTTCAGATTCTGCAAGATAAAGACCCTAATTATCGCGTGCTTAATCTTGCGTCGAATACTTTCAATGAATCTTATACCTCTTATTTTCACAAATCGGTAGGTGGATACAGTCCGGCCAAGCTGCGTCGCTATCAGGATATTATAGACCGTTATTTCTCGGGCAATCTTAATATGAACATTATAAATATGCTTAATGTGCGTTATATTATTGTGCCGAGTGAGCAGGGGTCAACCGTGCATCGTAACCCTGAGGCGATGGGCAACTGCTGGTTCGTGGATAAGGTTGAGTGGGTCGATAGTCCCGACACCGAGATTGCTTCAATTGCCGATTTTAATCCTTATGCCAAGGCTTTTGTCGATAAAGAGTGGCAGGGGGTTATTGGCGATGCAAATGCTTACAATAATGCCGTTGATAGTACTGCATATATACGTATGACTGAATATAAAAACCCCGGTAACATAATTTATGAGAGCTACTCGCCCAATGCACAGTTTGCACTCTTCTCCGAGGTTTATTATAAGACGTGGAAGGCTTTTATCGACGGGCAAGAGGTACAGCCCGTGCGTGCCAATTATATTCTGCGTGCGCTGCCCGTTCCCGCAGGCAAGCACACGGTAGAATTCCGCTGTGTCGATGAGTTGATGATAGAGACGGGACGTTGGTCGCTCTACGGTTCAATTCTCGTTGGTATTGTTATTCTGCTTCTTGCGGGTACAATTATTTATAAAAAGGTAAAGAAGAGTGAAGCCTAAATTCTCTATAATAACAGTTACTTATAATGCGGCGTCGGTGCTTGAGCCGACGCTTGCAAGTGTTGCGGCACAGAGCTATAAGAATTGGGAGTATCTGCTCATAGATGGTGGCTCGTCTGATGATACAGTGGCCAAGGCCAAGGCTTCGGGGATTGAGTTTGCACACATTGTTTCGGAGCGCGACAAAGGACTTTACGATGCAATGAACAAGGGTATAAAGTTGGCTACGGGCGACTATTTGTGCTTTCTTAATGCGGGTGATGCCTTTCACTCGACACAGACGCTTGAGAAGATAGTCGGCGCAATACCCGATGGTAACGCACTGCCCGATATTCTCTATGGCGAGACTGCCGAGGTTGACGAGAATCGTAAGTTTGTGCGTATGCGCCGCTTGAAAGCTCCCGAAAAATTGGAGTGGACAAGTTTCAAGCAGGGGATGCTTGTGTGTCATCAGGCCTTCTATGCAAGGCGCGAGATTGCACCGATGTACAATCTCGACTATCGCCTCTCGGGCGACGTCGATTGGTGTATAAAAGTGATGAAGCGTGCACAAAATATGGTAAATGTAGGCTGCACAGTAGTTGATTATTTGCAAAATGGATTATCTTTGCAGAATCACAGAGCATCGCTTATGGAGCGTTTCAATATAATGTGCAAGCATTATGGTGTCCTATCGACAGTGGCGCATCACGTTTGGTTTGTGCTTCGTGCAGTGATAAAAAAATAGACTAACCTTTAAAAGATAAAATTATGTTTGCAAAAGAGACTTATATCAATCGTCGTCGCGTGCTCAAGGAGAGTGTGGGCAGCGGACTGTTACTCTTTTTGGGTAACACCGAGCTTGGAATGAACTATGCCGATAACATCTATCATTTTCGTCAGGATTCAACATTTTTGTACTATTTTGCGTCGGATTATTCGGGGCTTGCTGCCATTATAGACATTGACGAGGATAAGGAGATTATCTTCGGCGACGAGCTTACAATAGATGATATTGTGTGGACGGGGGTACAGCCCACCATTAAGGAGAAGAGCGAGCGAGTGGGAATAACGCTCACACGCCCTATGGCGCAGCTCGCCACCTATCTGAAGGCTGCGCAGGAAAAGGGACAGACCATACATTTTCTGCCACCTTATCGCGGCGAGCATCGTGTGTGGCTGCAAGAGCTTTTGGGCATACATCCGGCGGCTCAGGCCGAGGCTGTGTCGATGAAATTCGTAAAGGCTGTAATTGCCCAGCGTAACTACAAGAGCGACGAGGAGATTGCACAGATTGAAGAGGCTGTGAATGTATCGGTGGATATGCACTGTGCGGCAATGCGTGCGGTGCGTCCCGGTGTTACCGAGGCGCAGATTGCGGCTGTTGTTCAGGCCGAGGCAGGCAAGCATAATTTCGGACTGTCGTTCCCTATTATCGCTACTGTCAATGGGCAGACGTTGCACAACCACGCCTATGGCACAACACCCTTGAAGGAGGGGCAGATGTTCCTGCTCGATTCGGGTTGCGAGAATGCTATGCACTATGCGGGCGACCTTACAACCACAATGCCGGTGGGTAAGAGTTTCACCACGCAGCAGCGCGAGGTGTGCAACATACTGCGTCGCGGACATCTTGCTGCACTCGCTGCCCTGCGTCCGGGGGTGGAGTATCGCGAGGTTCATCGCATCGTCCTCACCGAGATTGCCAAGGGAATGATTGACCTCGGACTAATGAAAGGCGACCCCGCCGAGGCAGCTGTTGCCGGTGCTGCCTGTATGTTTATGCCCCACGGCCTTGGTCATATGATGGGACTGGATGTTCACGATATGGAGAATTTCGGCGAGGTTCACGTGGGTTACGAAGAGGGACGCTCTAAGAGCACACTCTTTGGCTGGAAATCTTTGCGCCTTGCCAAGGCTCTTGAGCCGGGCTTTGTCTTTACCGTCGAGCCGGGTATTTACTTTATTCCCGACCTTATGGATAAGTGGCGTGCCGAGAAACAGTTTACCGACTTTATTTGCTACGATAAGCTTGATGCGTGGCGTAATTTCGGTGGAATACGTAACGAGGAGGATTATCTTGTCTTTGAGGGTGGTGCCCGTCGTTTGGGTAAATATAAGCCAATGTCTCCCGAGGAGATTGAGGCCGAGCATAATAAATAATTTCTTATTTGCGAGAGAAAGGAGGTGTGCCATTTTTTTTGACACACCTTTCTTGCTTAAAAAAAGCGTGTGTCTTTTGGAATTTTACAGATGAAATGGAGAGTGAAATTTGGTAATCTGCCGTGGGTGGCTGCTCTGCTTGTGGTAGCAGTGGTGGTATTTATCTTTGTGTTTAACCCAAAGGCCGATTTTAACGGCGATAACAGCTACTATTTTGCCAATGCAACCTCGATGGCCGAGGGTAAGGGGTATGCCGATATGTTCGGGCAGCCGACGAATAACTTTCCGCCGGGCTATCCACTGCTTATGACACCGCTAAGGATGTTCACCGACAGTATTGTGGCACAGAAGATTCTGAATCTTGTATTTCTGTTTGCAGGAACGGTGTTGCTGTTTATGCTTCTTGTTGATGGAGGGTGGAAGCGTAGCCTTGCTTTTTTGGTCGGCTGTGCGGTGCTTGTTACGCCTCACATTTTGGAGTTTTCGACAATTATGATGAGTGAGGCCTCGTGCATCTTTTTTATAATTCTGTCGTTGTGGCTCTACTTGCGTCTGCCTAAGGACGAGGCCGCGCTGTGGCGTTCGCCGCTTTTTTATCTCTTTGTGTCGGCTCTTGTCTTTACCTTTCACATACGCACTCAGGCCGTGGCAGTTGTGGTTGCAGTTGTGGTTGCTATGCTGTTCGAGCGACGGTGGCGTGGGGCTGTTGTTGTCGGTGCAGCTTTTATAGCGGGGTGTCTGCCGTGGATGATACGTAACTCGTTGTTGGGGCTGGGGCAGTCGCGCTATATGTCGCAGATTGATTTCTCTAAATTCTTTGATAATGTCGGGATGCTGCTTTTTAAGGCTGTTCCCGAGAGTGTTATTCCCTTTTTTAATATCGGTTACGACGAGGATTTATCCTTTGGGATTGTGGCGACAGCCTCTGTGTGGCTGGCCTTGATAGTATATGGATTCTGTAAAATGGGACGCCTGCGCGTGCTGTTGATTGTGATGTTTGTTGCGACTGTTTTTATAATTTCGTCGCTCGATACTCCCAGCCGTTACCGTTACCTTGTAATTATTCTACCGTTGCTCACGACGGCTCTCTTTGTGGGGCTGTGGTCGCTTGGGACATTGTTGTCCGGGTGCTTTAAAAAGGAGTTTCCGACGTGGGCTTTGGCGTTGCTCTTTGTTCCAATGTTTATGCAATATGATACGCTTACAAAGCATACAATATGGGGGCTGTATGTATATGGTCGTATGCCTTTGCCTTCAAAATTTTATAATTTCAGAGAGGTGAGCCATCGTGTTGCCGAGATTGACCGTTATGCGATTGTTGCTACTCGTAAGCCCGAACTCTTTTATCTGTATTCAGGGGTAAAGGCTCGTTATTTTCTTGAGACTGTCGATGAGGTCGAGCTTATTTCCGACCTTGTCGATAAGGGTGTGAAATATGTTGTTCTCGACCAGCTTGGAATGGAGGCTACATTTAAATATTTGTATCCTTGTGTGCGTAACCACCCCGAGCTCTTTACAACTATGGTAACAGTGAAAAATCCTGATACTTATTTGCTCTATTTTAATAGGGATAGGGCGCGGCAGTGGCTCAAAAGTCTGCGGTAAGGGTGTATTATAAAAAAGAGGGATGGGCTAATCGCCCAATCCCTCAAGATATTTGAATCGTCTGAAGAATTTTTTTCTTTTGTTTCTTGTTTTTATTATGGGTATATGATAGTTATCATTGCCTCTTTTGCGAATTTTCTCAAAAGATTTATAGACTTTGTATAGGAATGATAGAACAAGTATGCTGCAAATAATAATCCAAACCATAGCTCCTTTATTAACAAGTTAATATTTGTTTTCTCATCTCACGGCTATAAAATTAAGTAAAATAAATTAAAAAACCAAATTTTGCTTAAAAGTTTTTTTTGTATCACCTGAATGTGAAGGATGTGCAGAGTCAACCAGCAAGTGCAACATTACGAAATAAATTTGTAAAAGCACTC
>CAYYEL010000003.1:0-70559 GCA_964470845.1 uncultured Bacteroidaceae bacterium
TGTAAAATATTGAAGTAAACTTCATATTTTCCGCTCGTTTGTGCGTATCTTTGCACTTAGTTACACTTTTGCCACCTGCAAAAGACACTGCGAAGATAATAAAAAAACAATAAAAAATATGGCAGAATTAAAAGATTTAACAAAACGCAGCGAGAGCTATTCACAATGGTACAACGACCTTGTATTAAAAGCCGACCTTGCCGAGCAATCACCCGTACGCGGATGTATGGTAATAAAGCCCTACGGCTACGCAATATGGGAAAAGATACAACGCACGCTTGACGATATGTTCAAAGAGACAGGGCACGTCAACGCCTATTTTCCCCTACTTATCCCCAAATCATTCCTCAGCCGCGAGGCCGAGCACGTCGAGGGATTCGCCAAGGAGTGTGCCGTTGTAACACACTACCGTCTCAAAAACTCGGCCGACGGCAGCGGTGTAGTAGTTGACCCCGCAGCCAAGCTCGAAGAGGAGATGATAATACGTCCCACATCCGAGACAATCATCTGGAGCACCTACAAGAATTGGATACAATCGTACCGCGACCTCCCCATAATGGTGAATCAGTGGGCCAATGTAATGCGTTGGGAGATGCGCACCCGCCTGTTCCTGCGCACAGCCGAGTTCTTGTGGCAAGAGGGACACACAGCCCACGCCACAAAAGAAGAGGCCGAGAAAGAGGCACAAACAATGCTCCACGTATATAACGACTTTGCCAACAACTATATGGCACTACCCGTGGTAATGGGAGTAAAATCGGCCAACGAGCGTTTCGCCGGTGCATTGGACACATACACCATCGAGGGACTTATGCAGGATGGCAAAGCCCTCCAATGTGGAACATCGCATTTCCTTGGACAGAATTTTGCAAAAGCCTTCAACGTACAGTTTGTCGATAAGAACAACAAGCTCGAATACGTGTGGGCAACCTCTTGGGGTGTATCTACCCGCCTTATGGGTGCGCTGATAATGACCCACTCCGACGACAACGGCCTTGTGCTGCCCCCCGCCCTCGCCCCCATACAAGTAGTAATTGTTCCCATCTACAAAAATCAAGAACAGCTCGACACAATAGACACAAAAGTGGCCGAAATTACAGCCGAGTTGCGCAAGATGGGCATCAGCGTCAAGTATGACAATGCCGACAACCGTCGTCCCGGATTCAAATTTGCCGACTACGAGCTCAAGGGCGTTCCCGTGCGCCTCGTGCTTGGTGCACGCGACCTCGAAAATGGCACAATTGAGGTAATGCGCCGCGACACACTGCAAAAAGAGACACGCAGCATCGACGGCATCACAACATACGTAAAAGAACTGCTCGACGACATACAGAAGAACCTGCACAAGAAAGCGCTTGATATGCGCGAAGCAAACACACGCAGCGTCGATACATACGACGAGTTTAAGGTAGAAATAGAGAAAGGCGGCTTTATACTTGCCCATTGGGACGGCACCCCCGAGACCGAGGAGCAGATAAAGAACGACACAAAGGCAACAATACGCTGTATCCCAATCGGTTGGGACGAGACACCCGGCACCTGTATGGTAACCGGAAAGCCCTCGGCACGCCGCGTACTATTTGCCCGCGCCTACTAAAAGCCCCTGAATCCGAGATATTTTTCAAGAACAATCGCCCTCCCCATTTGTTAACACAAATTAACAAATAGGGGGGGGTAAATTATTTTAACAAAAAAGAAACATAAAATTATGAGAGCAATTAAAACTACATTATTTATCACACTGCTACTGCTGAGCACAATAGCCAAAGCACAAACATTCGAGATTGACGGTATCTGCTACCAAATTAACAACAAAACAGAAAAAGTTGCAACAGCCCTAAACAACCTAAATTCCGAAACAGAAAGCATTGTTATCCCCGAAACGGTTAGTTACAACGACACAATCTACACCGTAAAATTTTTAGGAGCCAAAGTATTCAGCAACAGCAAAACAATAACATCAATCACACTACCCAACAGCATTGCAATCATCGGACAACGTGCATTCAGCGGATGCACAAGCCTCAGAAGCATAAACCTGCCAGATAGTCTGAAAGTTATATTAGACGAAGCATTCAGTGAATGCGCAAGCCTTACAAACGTCAAAATCCCCAAAAGCGTTATCGGTATAAAATATAATGCCTTTGCCGGATGCTTCGCACTCGACAGCATCTCAGTCGAAGAGGGTAACACTGTTTTTGACAGCCGCGACAACTGCAACGCAATCATCTACACAGAGAAAAAGGGAATATTGGTTGGAAGCAACAACACCATTATACCCGAGGGGATTAAAATCATAGGTCAAAGTGCATTTAGTCATTGTAAGAAAATCACAAATATAACAATTCCCAATAGCGTCGAAACCATAGGAGTGTGTGCATTTGAAGGATGCACAAGACTCACAGATGTAACAATAGAAGAAGGAGTACAAGTAATTCGGGAAGAAGCATTTGCCAATTGTACAAGCCTCAAAAGCATCACAATCCCCAAAAGCGTTGCCATCATAAAATCCGACGCTTTTTCTGGTTGCTTCGCACTTGAAAGCATCGTAGTTTCTCCCGAGAACACAATCTATAGCAGTCCAAACAATTGCAATGCTATCATCAGGAATACGACTTCAACAATCATAGCAGGATGCAAAAACACAATAATCCCCGACTGCGTTGCAACCATTAAACAATATGCCTTTGCCAATTGCAGCGGACTTACAAAGATAAAAATCCCCAAAAGCGTCGAGACCATAGGAATGAGTGCATTTGCAGGTTGCACAAGCCTCACAGATGTAACAATAGAAGAAGGAGTACAAGTAATTGGGGAAAAAGCATTTGCCAATTGTACAAGCCTCAAAAGCATCACAATCCCGGCAAGTGTTACAGAAATTTTAGACAAAGCCTTCGCTAATTGCAAGGCTCTGACAAACATCACAATAGCCAAAGAGACAAAACTTGCAACTAACTTATGTGTTGGATGCGATAGCATTAAGGTTAAACACGGCGACAAGATTATGACCGGTGAGGAATTTTTAAATGAAAATACAATTTTTTTGGGTATTCTTGACGAAAACCCCGAATTTCCCGGAGGTATGCAGGCACTGATGAAATACCTCAAAGACAACATTAACTACCCAAAAAAAAGCCGCGACAACAACTCACAAGGTAAAACATACGTTAACTTTGTGATTAACACCGACGGTTCAATTCAAGACGTTGAGGTGATGAAGAGCTCGGGAGACGTTTATCTTGACAAAGAGGCGGTGCGTGTGGTAAAAAATATGCCCAAATGGAAAGCCGGTAAGAAAAACGGTAAGGCGGTACGTACACCATTTATACTTCCTGTAATATTCAGTCTCAAATAATCGGTTATCGGCCGCTACACAATAATAGGAGGCTTTTGCCTCCTATTATTGTGTAATTACCCCTGCAAATAAAATTTTCATTTTATTATAGCATCCTTCTTAAACAGCCTCGAAAGAGCGCGTTTAATCTTGAAGACATTGCGCTTAATCATATAATTCTTTATATTGTGCCAACTGTGCATCGACTTTGCGGGCTTTATAACCACGCGTTTACGCGGCTTGTCGGGGTCGAGGCGGTCGAGGCACGAGGCTATGTAATTGAACATATTATACTCCTCAAGCACAAGCTCTTTACATTGCTTTATAAGCGGACGGGCCTTCTCGTAGGCATCCTGCTCTATTAGAGAATCTATAATCTTTACAGCTCCATCAAAATCATCAACATCTATTGCCGAGAGAGAGCCCTCGGGAAAATAGTCGTGTATGTTTGTGCAACCAAAATATATGGGGTAGCTCTCGCCCAAGAAGCTGTCGGCGAGTTTCTCGGTCCAATAGTATCGGCCGGCACTATTCTCAATTGCAATGTGATATTTATAAGGAGCAACAACGTCTAATTTATCGTCAAAGTCGTTGTATCCGCGCCCGAAGACATCGAGTTTGTCGCCGTAATAAGCCTTCAGTTTCTCGACAAATTCAATTCTCTTTACGTGTCCCTTTGTAAAAGCCTTGTTGCTGCTGACAACCGAAATGAGTTTCTTTTTCTCGGGCGTCGGTGCTGCTTTGAAAGTATCGTAATCGACTATTGCCTTGGGCACAAACTGCGCAAACGATGCACCGGCAAACCACGGCAGAATGGGCGGGGTGTATATAACATTCTTGTGCTTCAATGTCTCTTGACACGAACACACCATTCCAAATTGTCGGCAATAGTTGTCGGGGTAGGCAAGCACCGAGAGTGGCTCGCTTGTCGTGAGCACTACATTTTCGGGAGCGACATTAAATACCATATCTCCCTTGTGTCCCTTGCCACGTATTACCACAAAGTCGGGGTCGGGAATAATTTCGTTCACATAGAATTTATATTTTCCACAAGCCGACACTCCCTCGCCTTTATGCGTCTGACGCAGCACCCATTTTTCGGCCTCGCTGCGTCCGTTTATCATTACGACCTTGTACATAATATTCTTTTAAAATTTTTGTTGTGCCTGCTCGGCCAAACGTCTGCGATCCTCGACCCTCTTGCGCTCACGCTCAATCTGCCCTTGTCGTGTACGCTTCCATCTGTTGTGTGTCCACAGCCACAGTTCGGGCTGCTCTCTGATGGTTTTCTCAAGAATCTCGTAGTACATATTGGTCAGCTCGTTTTCGGGCAGTTGCGAGGCATCATCGGCCATAAAATCGAAATTGGCAACATATTTTCCACGTCTCACACGTCTGAAGTGCATAAAAAAGACTGCACTTTTGGTACGCTGGGCTATTTTTTCGGTGCCCGTAAACACCGGTGTATCCTGATTCATAAATGTTACCCAATGGTGGATTGACTCCCACGTGGGTACTTGGTCGGCAATAAAACCTATGAGAAATTGCTTACCCTGTCGGCCAATATCTATTATACGACGCAGGGTGGCCTTCATTGCAATATTCTCGGACGAGTATTGATTGCGCAGTTTCTGAAAGAAACGGTCGAAATATTCATTCTCAAGAGGATGGTATATTTGCCCTATTACAAGATTCTCGTTATTTATCCACAGAGGCATTGAGGTTGCAAACTCCCAATTGAAAGAGTGAGACATATAAACAACCCCCGAACGCCCCTCGGAGAGCACGCGGTTAACCTCGTCAAGGCCGGTAAATTGCAAACGCTTACGCACCTTCTCTTCACTCATTCCATAGAGTTTCATCGACTCGACAAAATAGTCGCACAACGAATGATAGAATTTTTTCTCTGTTTTTATAATCTCGTCGAGACTTTTCTCGGGGAACGAGAGAGAAAGATTCTTACGAACCACCTTGCGTCGATAGCGCACGAGATAATATATGGGATAAAATATTAGGTCGGAGAACAGATACAGAACCCTTAAAGGCAGCAGAGACATTAAAAACCAAAATCCTCTTACTATGTAAAAAATCAGAGCTGACATTTTATCGTGTTTTAAAGAAGCTGTTTAAGAAGCTATTACCCCTTGCACCGGCGCCTTATTGAGTGACTCCGCTGGGATTCAAACCCAGGACCTTCGGAACCGGAATCCGATGCTCTATTCAGCTAAGCTACGGAGCCCTCCTGCGCTCGTCAAATGGTGTATAAGCGTTTATCGACGCGAAGATAAGCATTTTTTTCGCAATTTCGGCGTTATTTTATCATTTTATATATCCGGCGAAAATCCAACCGAGCCGAAAATAAATGCCTTTTCTCTTGCAACAATCCACAAATTACATTATCTTCGCAAGCAAAACAAGGCTTAATACTGAATTTATAAAAGCATTCTTTCAAAATTAACTACAATTTGTCAACAGATAAATGAAACTATATAAGCTCCCGAAGCCCTATCACACACTGCTCGATTTAAAACAGACCGAATTGGCAATTAAACAGATAAAGGAGATTTTTCAATTGAACCTTTCATCGACATTGCGCCTTAGGCGTGTAACAGCCCCTTTGTTTGTGCTTCAAGGCACAGGACTTAACGACGACCTTACCGGGCACGAGAATGCAGTCAGTTTCCCCATTCAGGATATGAACGGTGCAGTTGCCGAGGTTGTACACTCGCTTGCCAAATGGAAACGCGTTACGCTTGCCGACTACAACATAAAAGTTGGCAACGGAATATATACCGATATGAACGCCATACGCGCACACGAGGAGCTGGACAACCTGCACTCGCTTTACGTTGACCAGTGGGACTGGGAGCGCACAATAAGCGCCGAGCAGCGCAATATGAGTTTTCTACGCGGAATTGTTACACGTATCTATTCGGCAATCAGACGTACCGAGTTTACCATAAGCGAGCACTATCCGCAACTCGAAGCCACCCTGCCACGCGACATTTTCTTTATTCACTCCGAGGAGTTGCGCAGGCTCTACCCAACACTCTCGGCCAAGGAACGCGAAGAGGAGATTACCCGCGAGCATAAGGCTGTGTTTATAATAGGTATAGGCGATAAATTGGGCGACGGAGAGCCTCACGACAATCGCGCTCCCGACTACGACGATTACAGCACCCCAAACGAAGAGGGTTACAACGGCCTCAACGGCGACCTTTTAATATGGTCGGACGTACTTGGAAAATCGGTTGAGCTATCGTCAATGGGCATCCGAGTAGATAAAAAAGCCCTGATGCACCAGCTCAAAATCTCGAACAAAGAGGAGCGCAAGGAGCTTTACTTCCACCGTCGTCTGCTCGACGACACACTGCCACTGAGCATAGGAGGCGGAATAGGACAGTCGCGTCTGTGTATGCTCCTGCTCAAAAAAGCACACATTGGCGAGATTCAAGCAAGCATCTGGCCCGAGGATATGCGCAACGAATGTTTAAAGCAGAATATACACCTTATATAGAAGAATGAGTATAAATGTAAAAATAGAAGAGAGTTGGAAAGAGCGCCTTGCCCCCGAATTTGAGAAGCCCTATTTCGACGCACTGACCACCTTTGTACGCAGCGAATATAGCGGCTCTACTCCAATATATCCGCCTGCCAAGCTCATCTTCAACGCATTCGACCACTGCCCATTCAACGACGTAAAGGTTGTTATATTGGGGCAAGACCCTTACCACGGTGCAGGACAAGCCAACGGCCTGTGTTTCTCAGTAAACAAAGGCGTACCCTTTCCTCCCTCGCTTATGAACATTTTTAAAGAGATTGCAAGCGACACAGGCACCCCAATACCATCGGACGGCGACCTTACCCGTTGGAGCGACCAAGGAGTTCTACTGCTGAATGCCACACTGACGGTACGTGCTGCAAGCGCCGGCTCGCACCAGAATAAAGGCTGGGAGCAGTTCACCGACGCCGTCATACGCACTCTTGCTCAAGAACGCGAGAATCTGGTATTTATTCTTTGGGGCAGCTATGCACAGAAGAAAGGTGCATTTATCGACAGGACGCGTCATTTGGTGCTTACCTCGCCCCACCCTTCGCCCCTGTCGGCTTATCACGGTTTTTTTGGCAATCACCACTTTACACTCACAAACGATTATTTGACAGCACACGGCAAGAGCCCTATAATATGGTAATAATAAAAAAAACAGACTTTTTGTCTGTTTTTTATTATCCTGCAAGGCCTTACAAATACAATGCGGCTTTCAATACCACCACTCGACATTGCTGCTGCCACTGCTACGCTTGTCAATCTTCAGTGCATCGGCAAGCATCTGCGAGGTTGCACGGAAACTGAAATTAAATGAGGTATATGGCGAGAGCACAATACCGCACGACATCTCGAAACAATGAAGGTCGCGCGAGATATTCATCGTAGTGGTTGTAAGTTTCTTATACTCAAAGTTATAACCCGAAGTAAAGTTTATCTTCCAATTATCCGATATTCCTATATTTCCCGAGAAATTCATATTCTGAGTAAATTTATAGGGATACCTCATCGACTTTATATTTATCTGGGCAGCCGTATTCTCGGCCATAATAATACCGTAAGAGACTGTAAAATTCCAAGGCAATTTAAATGGCATATAGCCTTCCTCGTCAACCTCGGCTTTTTCACTCGTGCTGCCACGAGCCACCATTGTTACTCCCTTCTCGCCTTTTTTGCGCTCATCTTTTTCATTCTTATCGGCATCATCTTGCTTGGCTGTTTCATCGCTGTATCCGAACAGTTTTTTAATCTTCGCAAAAGTCTGATTATTAAATGTGTATGACAAATTCTGGCTCATTCCTTGAAAACGTCCGAAACGACCGTAAGACCACTCGGTCTTGTTTCCGACAACCACCTGCCCGCGCTCGTTAAACTCGTAGGCGTATGTTGCCCACGTAGCATTCAGGCTGAATGTATAGTTCTTCGAGAGTTTCAGACGAAGGCGTGTGCTGAGGTTACTCCAAGGCCTCTCTTTGGCAGCCATATTATAGGAGATATTTGCGCCTATCTCGTCGATGATACTGATTTTTTTGAGCGAGTCGTTCTTTGTGCGCCACTTCATTTCTATGTTATTGCCAATGTCGAATGTTACGCTCCCCGTCTTTCCTCGGCCGGGTATTCCGTAGAGTGAACCTTCGTAGGGCGAATACTCAACTTGATGCACCTCGCCATTTTCGTCGGTGTAGGTATATGTGTCGTAGTAGCCGTAACGATGCGAACCAAAATCGGGAGCATAGCTAAACGATATTGAAGGCTTGAAGACGTGGCGCACGGTGTGTATGCGACTGTTCTTAAGAAATCCCGCCGGCTGATAGAATCCGTAGAGTGTGGTATTCATCGAAAGCGAGAAATTATAGTTGTAAACGCGGTTAAAGCCATATACTGTGTCGCGCACCACCTCGCCTGCCTGCTCGTCCCACGAACGATTTACTTTCTTGAAATACCATCGCTCGTTGTAACTGAGGCTGGGTGTTACGTTTATATAATCGAAAAGTTGGAACGTAGCACTTATGGGGATACGATGGCTGAATCCGTTGCGCCAATCTTTTACAAGATTCGACTTAAAAACCTTATCCTCTTTTGTGGTGATGCTGTTACTCATCTGTCCTGTGTAGGAGAGAGAGATTTTCTCGTACCAACGCTCGTCGCCCGCACGCTTTTTACGTTTGAAGGGGTACTTCTTCGAGAGTGAGACACTGAGGTTAGGCAGTGTCAGCGAAACGATTGAGTCTTGTATGCTCTGCGAGATATTGGTTGTTGCCGAAATTGTAAGTCCTATATTGGGAAAGGTTTTTGAGTAGCTTACGCTTGATGTGCGCACGCTCTGCGAATTGAGCATCGGGTTGTAGAGGCTGTTCAGATTGGAGCGCTCGTAGCTTGCTGTTGCAAAGTTCACACTCGCCGAGAAATTACTGTTGGGCACAGCCTTTGCATCCTGACGGTGGCTCCACTGTATGCGAAAATTCTTTCCAACCGAATAATCGGGCAGATTGCGTTCGCCCTGCTTAGTAACCAAATAACTAAAATCGAAGCTACCCGAATATCTGTAACGCTGTGCATAACGCGAAGCGGCAGCCACACCCCACGAGCCTTTTGTAAAAATTTCGCCCGTAAGGCGCAAATCCATCCTGTCGCTTATGGCAAAATAATATCCTCCGTCGCGCAAATAGAAGCCTCGCTCGGTCTCATCGCCATACGATGGCATAATAAATCCCGACGAATAATCGCTTGTGAAAGGGAAAAATCCGAAAGGTATTGCAAGTGGCAGGGGAACATCCTCAACGACCAAATAGGCCGGGCCAAAGACAACATCTTTCTTGGGACGTGTCTTAGCACGTGTCATTGCAACGTAAAAGTGAGGATGAGGGGCATCGCAAGTAGTGTATTTTCCTCCTTGAATATAAAAAACATTGTTGCTATCCTTTTTAGCGTCGCGGCCTGTCATAAAGCCATCACCCTGTTGAGTAAAGACATTATTTATTTTTCCTCGCTTGCTCTTGAAATTATAGCTTATGCGGTCGGTCTCGTACGGAGTACCTGCATCGGAGAATACCGGCAGACCAACCATCTGCCCGGTACTGTCGGGACGCCCGAGTGCGTGCACTACACTACTGTCAATATCCATTGAAATAACATCGGCCGTAAGCTCAATTTTCTCATAGTTCACCTGCCCCGCACCGTAAAGATAGGCGTTGCCGCCACGTGTCCACACAAGAGAATCATTGGCTGTATATTTCACAGGGGCGTCAAGAGCATCTTTTTGCTCTTTCTTGGCCGAATCACCGGCAGCAGAATCGAGAGAAATTTCAATTGAGAGAGTATCTGCAAGAATTGTAGTGTCGGAGAATAATACGTCAATAGCGTTTATGCCCCGAGAGGTTATATTCTTGGCCGGCAGAGGTATCGACAATACCACTGCCACGAAAAGCAATATAGTATATATAATTTTACTTACTCTATTCAACTCCATTGACATTCACTGTCCGTTCAAGTTGCGAAGATACTAAATAAAAAGAAGCAAACAGCACTTTTTGAGATAAAAAAGCACAAACGGCCACAAACATTAAGCCTTTTTTACTCTTATCGAGCAATATTTCACAAAAAAACAAGAAGATAACAAAACCCGGGAGCAGCGCAAGCCAAGATTATCCAAACAACTGTTGCCACTCCTCGACACGTTTCAAAGAGGCGTCGGAGATTTTAGCCATACTCGCCTTTACCTGCTCAAAAGTACGCGGCTCGTACAAATATTTGGTCTTTGAGTAGAATTTATCGGCAAAGCAAATCACCTGTTCTTCGAGCGTCTGAGGTCGCATATCGACAAGCGGCAGAGGCCACCCATTCTCGCGAATCTGCTCCACTGTGAGCCCCGTCCCCGTATGACGCTCACTCACAAGCGCGTGCTGCGAATAACCCTCGGAGCGCAAAAGCTCGGCTCCAAGATACCCGTGGCATATATAAGGATGCTCACCGTAACAACGTATGCCCGGAGCATCCGTCAAAAAAACGCCAATATCGTGCAACATTGCGGCCTCCTCAATAAACTGTTCATTCATAGAAAGTTCGGGGTGGCGACGCGACATCTCAAGCGCCAAATCAGTTACTTTCTGCGCGTGCGTCATATAAATATGCCTCAACCGGGCATCATCCGTGTAATATTTATCTATTATCTCTTGAAAATTCATAATTTAATTAGAAAATATTAACCTAATAGAGTAAACAAACTTGTTTTCCTAAAGCATTTGCAAATATATGAACAAACGAGCAAGAAACACAAAGTTTACTTTAGTGTTTTTTACAGCGAGTGCAGTTTATATTCGAGTGTAACTCAAATATTTGAATAAAATATTACACATTATAGTCATAAAAACATTGTTTATATATAACTTTTTACTATTTTTGCACTTATGCGTGAAGATAACATCAGTATCGGTATAAAGACACAAAACATTTCTTGCCCTGCCTTATATTATCTTCGACCATAAGCCCCGATGTAAGCCGTCGAAACACACAAACAACAAAAAAGGCGAGCAACAAAAGACTTTTAAGCACACAAAAGCAACAATGAACGATAAGAGGCTCATAGATTTAACGCAACAACTTCCCCCTATATCTCTCGAAGAGATGTCGGGTATCAAACTTATGAACCGCACCGACACTAAATTTGTTGCAACACTATCGCAACTGTATCAATTCTTATCGTCCGTTGAGGGACAATATTATATTCAGCAGATAAATGACAAGCGCATCGCATCGTACCACACTGTTTATTTCGACACAGCCGACTTTCTTATGTACACAATGCACCATAATGGTAAAGCAAGGCGCGAAAAGATAAGAGTGCGCACATATTTAGACAGCAACAGCACGTTTCTTGAGGTAAAGAACAAGAACAATCACGGCCGTACAAAGAAAAAGCGTATATCGGTAACAGACGCCTCGACGCTTGCCGGTGAGGCCGAGAGTGTAATCCCCTTCTTGGCCAAGCACGCTTGGTACAGGCTCGACGAAATATCACCCGTAACCGAGAATTACTTCAATCGCATAACATTGGTAAATTACGGAAAGACCGAACGATTGACAATAGATTTTGGACTGAAATTTCACAACCTTGCCACCAACGAGCGCAAACAGCTCGACCGTGTAGCAATAATCGAGCTGAAACGCGATGGCAACGTCTTTTCGCCGGCTCTTGCCATAATACGCGACCTGCGCATCAAGCGTTCGGGCTTCAGCAAATACTGTATAGGCAGCATACTGACAAATAAAAACTTGAAAATAAACAATTTCAAAGAGAGAGTAAGATTCATTCAACGCCTCGAAAATAAATAACACGAAATATGGACATACTAACTACCCTGACATCAATGGATGCTACATTTTTGAACGCATTCTTCGACCTTAATGATCTGTTGAGCAGCGATGCTGCTGCAACCGAGCCCGTAAAAGGAGCTCTTCTGAACATCCCCGGAATAATAAATTTGCTTGTAGGATTCTTTATCAACATTATCTTCGTGGGAATAGTTGTGCGATTTTTCTATTACCCTAAATGCAAACGCAGCGAATATTTCTTTACCTTCATACTAATAGCCATAAGCATCTTCCTACTAATTTATCTGTTGGGAGGCGTTAAATTAAAGACGGGCTTTGCACTTGGATTGTTTGCCATATTCAGCATCATTCGCTACCGCACCGAGCAGGTTGCCATACGCGAAATGACCTACCTGTTCATAATCATAGCAATGAGCGCCATAAACGGTCTGATAATGGAGGAGTTGAGTTACTCCGAAATGATTGTGGCCAACCTCTTGTTCATCGCCTCCATATGGGCGTGCGAGAGCCATCTTTTCATCAAGCACCTATCGTACAAGGTAATAAAATACGACAACATAAACCTTATCACCCCCGACAAAGAGCCCGAGCTTATAGAAGACCTCAAAAAGCGTACCGGCCTTAACATTGTCAAGGTCGAGGTTGGCGGCATCGACTTTTTAAAAGATGCAGCAATAATAAAAATGTACTATCGTCCCACCGACGATTCAATAAACACAGTTGACACAATAATTAAAGCTCCAAGCGATGAATTCAAGATTAAAAACTAAGAAAATCGCGGCCTGTGCAGCCGCACTGTTACTATCGTTAATGCCCGCGAGCAGCCTATTTGCTCAGAGCGACGATTTTGGTATTTGGACAAGCCTCGAAGCAAAGAAGAAACTAACCGAAAAGTTAGACGTTACATTCGAGGGAGAGTTACGAACAATTGAGGGTGTCAGTCAGACCGACCGCCGTTCATTAGGCGTGGCAATGAGCTACGAGTTTGCAAAGTGGCTCAAGGCCGATATTGGTTACATATACATCCAATCGTACAACACCGAGGAAAAAAGCCTAAAGGAATATGTGGGCGACGACGAATTGGGCAACCCCGTACACAACTACAACATCGACCACGCCTATTGGGAGAACAGAGACCGTTTTTACCTCTCACTAACAGCAAGCTGCAAGATAGGCCGTGTAAAAATATCACTACGCGAGCGTCTGCAATATCAACACACACACAGCGCCCTTATCTACGAGGACAAATATCGCTACACATTTGATATGCTCGACCCCAATAACCCCTATCCCAGACCCGAGGACGACCCCAACAGCGACGCCGAGCTTAAGGACGACAAGCACAACACCGTGCTACGCTCGCGCCTGACAGCAAAATGGGATATAAAAAAATGCAAAATAGAGCCTTTCGCCTCGATAGAGTTGTTCACACGCACCGACGAGTGGCGCACACACGACAAAATACGTTACCGCATCGGTGCAAGCTACAAGATTGACAAAGACAACGAATTATCACTATACTATCTGTTCCAAGATAACCATTCGAGCAAGAGCCCTGCCTTGCACGCAATAGGCGTAGGCTACTCGTTCGACCTATAATTATAATGCACTATAAAATGAGAAGATTATTTTTCACAATAATAGCATCATTGCTTCTTACCCTGCCAACAATAGCACAAGAGGCTCGCACCGGCCTTGTCATAAAGACCGGTGGCAACGAACAGACTGTGCAATTTGACGAGCTGCGCCGAATAACATTCGATGGTACGACCGTGCAGATACAGAAGCACAACGGAACGACCATCAGCGAGGATATGGCAGATATTATTTATATACAGGCCATAACAAAAAGCACCGACATTATCGCCCCACAAATAAGCGAAAATCTTGTAGGGTACATATCAAACGACGCTATTACGGTTAACTGTGCAGCCGATGCAACAGTTGAGATTTTCAACATCAGCGGCAGCCACATAGCAACGATGAAACTCGACGCCGAGAATGGGACAATAAGCATTGCAACATTACCCAAAGGTATATATATACTGCGTGCAGATGGTAGAACCGCAAAATTCTTAAAACGATGAAAAAGGCACTATTCATTACTGCATTAGCAACATTAGCAGCAGTTTCGGGCAAGGCACAGTCGCTACACGTCTGCAACAAGAACGGTACCACAATAGAGATACCCATAAAAGAATACAACGATATAAGATTCGATGCCGAGCAAAAATTTATCAAATTCACCGATTTAATAAATGATTATTGGAATATCCACTATTTTGCAACGGCAGATATAGACAGTATAGTACCCCGCAAGCCCATAAACGGCACACCACTTGAGGTTGAAGTTACACCCGAAATAACCATCGGCAACGACACCCCCGCATTCGACGAAATAACCGAGACAATCATCACCGACGAAACAATCGACGAGGCGGGCGACTTTATCGAAAATTACGCACCCGAGAAACGTGTAACAATCACTTTCAGCGAGACAGGCGTCAGCGTAACGCCAAGTATTGTAAGTGGAATAAAATTTTCCACTAAAGACAACACACACCTCACAATTGATGCCACAGTGGGCAAGGTGCAGTATATTATAAAAGGTAAATGCAGCGATGGTTCGCTGAAGATATATAGTACAAAGAAATTCCAACTGATGTTGGGCGGGCTCGACCTTACCAACTGTCAAGGCCCGGCCATTAACATACAGACAGGAAAGACCATCTACTTTACCATCGGCGTAGGCACCACAAACAACCTTTGCGACGGAGTTATATATGACGAAGCCCCCACCATCGATGGAAAAGTGGAAGACCAAAAAGGAACACTCTTTGCCGAGGGGCAAATAATCTTCAATGGTACGGGTACACTGAACATCACCAGCCTTGGAGGACACGGCGTTTGCAGCGACGACTACATACGCATACGCAGCGGCAAGATAAATATCCTCTCGGCCGTTAAAGACGGCTTCCACACGAACGACCTTTTCCGCGTGGGACGCACCACTGCACAGCGCCCCGAAATCAGCGTATCGTGTGCAGGCGACGCCATCGACTGTGGAAAAGGCAATGTACTTATAGAGGCCGGCATACTGACACTCAACAGCGCAGGCGAGGCCATCAAAGTATCGAACGAGGATGCCGACCCCGCAGTGAGCGCATCGGCAACCATCAACGGCGGACTGATAAAAATCTACACCGGCGAGGCTAAAAGCTCGGCAATAAAATGTGAAGGCAACTACACACAGACCGGCGGCATTATAATAGCCGAAACCGAAGGCAATGGCTCGAAAATAATAAACTGCGACGGCAGTATGAGCCTCTCGGCGGGCAGCATCACCGGCATTGCAACAGGCGGCATCCACGAGGCTGACACAACCGCAGCCGCCGGAATAAAATGTGCAGGCGAGCTTACCGTAAAAGGCGGCACAGTGGCTATTAAATGTACCGGAGAGGGTGCAAAAGCCATAAACTGCGACAGCAATGTAACATTAGACAACGGTAACATTACCCTCATTGCCGAAGGAGAAAACTACTACGACAATGCCGATAACAAGAAATCACGTGCCATTACCTGCACAGACTTAACAGTAAATGGCGGAACACTCATTGCATTATCGGATAAGGACATTGCAATCTCGGCCGATAATCTTACCCTGAATGGCGGTATAGTAAAAGCACTATCGCCCAATAACATATCGTCATTGAATTCCAGCCTATACATAAACAGCGGATGGTTGATGCTAAAATGCTTTTCAACCAACTACCCTGACACCCCTGCAAGATAAAAGCAGATATAAAAAATGCAGGGCACTTCAAAAGCGCCCTGCATTTTTATATCATATAGCAGAGATTAAGGATGCACAAAAGTACCAATCTCCTCGCCGTCCATCACCTTTTTAAGGTTTCCGACAACATCCATATTAAAGACATAAATAGGCAGATTATTCTCGCGGCACATTGCCGTTGCAGTAATATCCATCACCTTCAAACCACGGCTGATAACCTCGTCGTAAGAAATATCATTAAATTTAGTGGCCGAGGGGTCTTTCTCGGGGTCGGCTGTGTAAATACCATCGACACGTGTCCCCTTGAGCATCACGTCGGCCTCAATCTCAATACCACGAAGCGACGAGCCTGTATCGGTTGTAAAATAAGGACTACCCGTACCGGCAGCCATAATAACCACACGTCCTTCTTTCATTGCATCAATGGCCCTCCATTTTGTATAAAACTCACCAACAGGCTCCATACGGATAGCCGTAAGCACTTTGGTGGGCACTCCGAGAGCCTCAAGTGCCGAGCTCAGAGCCAAACTGTTAATTACAGTGGCCATCATTCCCATTTGGTCGCCCTTCACACGGTCGAAGCCTTTGCCCGCACCGGTAAGACCACGGAATATGTTACCGCCACCGATAACAATACCAATCTGCACGCCCATTGCGGCCACCTCTTTAATCTGTGCAGCATACTCGCCCAGACGCTTTACATCAATACCATAGCCCTGTTCGCCCATAAGGCTCTCTCCACTCAATTTAAGGAGAATACGATTAAATTTTGCCATATTTTCGATTTTTAAAATTGTTACGCACTTACTTTCTGCGAAGATAGATTATTTTTTGCAAAGGTGCAACAAAGGTTAAATAATACTATCTTTTGCCTCATCTAAAAAAAAATAGCTACCTTAGCGCCCAAATAAACAATAAGCAATAATGAGATTCCTAAAAAACCCCAATTGGACAGTAGCCATACTATTCATATACACAACCTGTATGTACATCTATTTTTTCCCGCGCAATCACGAGATGAGCGACACTGAAAAATGGACAGTAATGGGTGTATCTTATGCTGCGCTTGCAGTCCTGTGGTTCTTGATGCGTCGCCGACAGCGTCTGCGCAAAGAGCGTGAAAATGAGCTGAAGAGATAGTTCACAAACACAGTTCCACCTCTTTAAAAGCATAGCGCGAGAGCACTTCATCGTTTCGACGCAACAAAAGATGCCCATCAGCCTCGACATCCTCAATCCGGGCAATAAAACTCCCCGCGGCATCGGAATATTTTAGCTCGTGCCCCCATCCTATGAGCGAGCGTTTATACTCGTCTGACAATAATGCCTCAGAATTAGAAATCATAGAGTAGCGTTGCGAAAAAGAGCGCAGGAGCACCTCGACTACACTCATCACCGAAAAATCCCTACCCCGAAGCACTTTCATCGACACCGGCCTGCGCTCAAGGGGTGGAAACTTCGTCTGATTGACATTAAGCCCGATACCGATTATTGCTTGTGAAATATAATCGGCCTCATAATCAAGCTCGACAAGAATACCTGCGAGTTTTTTATCCCCCACATATATATCATTAGGCCATTTAAGCTGCGCCTCAATGCCATACTCACTCATTGCGTCGCGCACCGACAATGCCACAGCCTGCGACAGAAGAAACTGACGCTCGGGAGCAAGAAAGCGAGGAGCAACAAGCAGCGTCAGCAGCATATTCTCGCCCGGGAGCGAGTGCCAGCTATTGCCACGCTGTCCACGACCGGCAGTCTGCTCGTCGGCAAGCACAGCTATAATCCCCTCAGAGCCACCGGCGGCACTCCAAAGAGCCTCGGCATTGGCACGCACATAATCATTCGTCGAATCGACAATCGACAAGCGCTTGACAAAAAAATCATCTACCATATTTCGCACGTATCTTTTTGGGTAACTTTTTAAGAACCTCGTCGTATGAATGAGCAATGCAATCGCACACAAGCTCATCGCTAAGATGTTCAATATCAAGCTGATTCCAATATTTTTTATTCCAATGCCACGCAGGAGCAATCTGCTCATAAGCCTCACGCAATTCAATGGCACGCTCGGGGTTACACTTTACACAAAACCAAGAGGTATTCATTAAATCGACACAAGCAAAAATCTTACCCTCGACACGAAACACTAACGTCGTCTCGTCGAATGGAAAATCCTCCGTTGCCCCCTGCCTGCTAAGGCAGAAAAGGCGAGCATCCTCTATATTCATAATAATTGCGGGTAAAAAGCATCACGTATATGTTCTATTCTGTGCCTTTCATCATTGCCAACAACAGTAACAATGTCGAAACGTGTCTCAAGATCAATGCACTTGGCCTTAACGTATGCTTCGGCCGCAAGTACAAGGCGACGCTGTTTGAGTGGCGTTACAGCACAGCGTGCATCGCCAAAAGCCTCGCTGCTGCGTGTCTTGACCTCGACAAAAACAAGCACATCACGCTCTTGCGCCACAAGGTCAATCTCTTTGTGTCCGCTGCGCCAATTATATTCGCGAATAGCAAAGCCTTGCTGCATAAGATAGCGTGCCGCCAACATTTCGCCCTTATTTCCGAGTAAATTGTGTTCAGCCATAAAAAAGCAACATTTATTGCGCTAAGATAGGCATTCCAAAAGCAAAAGGCAACAAAAAAGTTTGTTTTTAGAGCAACTAAAATGTAATTTTGCACAATAGAACATTAGCACACAAATAAATGGCCCAGAAGAAAACTCCCCCTAAGGCAACTACTGCTCGCATACAACCCGCGCGACACAAACGTATTGTGTGCCTTGTGAGCGACGAAGAAAACAGAATTATAGACGAATATCTGAAAAAGCACAAAATAGCCAACAAGAGTAACTGGATGCGCGAGACACTGCTTGCGTTCATCTATAAGAATATCGACGAGGATTATCCAACCCTCTTCAATGAGCTTGAGATGAGACGTTGAATTTAGAACATTCTTAACTAAACAAACTTTTAAAAAACAACAATGGAAACAAACAAAGATATATACTATATGCAACAAGCTCTTGCCGAGGCACGCAAAGCATACGAGCTCGGCGAGGTTCCCGTAGGCGCAGTAGTCGTGTGCAACGACCGTATAATAGCCCGCTGCCACAATCTTACCGAGACACTTAACGACGTTACCGCGCACGCCGAGATGCAAGCAATAACAGCCGCAGCCTCGTACATTGGAGGTAAATATCTTAACGATTGTACAATGTACGTATCAGTCGAGCCTTGCCCTATGTGCGCAGGCGCAATAGGATGGGCACAATTGGGACGCCTTGTTTATGGTGCCGACGATGAAAAGCGCGGCTACCGCCGTTTGGCTCCCGACGTACTGCACCCAAAGACCACTGTCGAGAATGGCCTCTGCGCGACAGAAGCTGCCGAGCTTATGAAATCATTCTTTAAAGAAAAGAGATAAAAAATGCTATTATAATAAAAGACGAGTAAAACTCGTCTTTTATTATAAGCCACTACACAAGGGGTAAAGGGAACATCTATTACTTTACCTCCTCAAAATCGACATACTCGCCCTCGCTCTCATCTATAATTTTCTTACGCTTCCGGCGTTTATATTCAGCCTCGGGCGAATAGTGCCACCCCGAGGCCGAGGAGTTGCGCCCCGAAGCATCGTCGCCGGCTCTTGAATCATTAGTATTATAAGTACCATTCTGCCTATTTTGGTTACCGTATGCACCGGTACTACGATAGCTGCCCGAAAAGCCCTTACCCCCGCTTTTGGTTATCCCAAAGAACGAGAGTATCCCTCTAATAACCGAAATAACCACTGTCGAGGCTATAATCAGTATAAAAATTCCAATAAATAGAAAAAATAAAATAAGACTCATACCTTTAATATAAATATACAACAGAAAGAATAGCACAAAGTTTCTGCGGTTCTTTCACACATTATACACTAAGGGTACTACAAAAATAATGCCATAGGGCTGTCGTGCCAAACTAAATAAGACAAATTTTCTTAAATTACTTCTTAATAGATAGATAAACCGACAAAATGACATACCAAGCAATTATAGGCACGGCTGCGACAAGCCCTAAAGAGAGCATCGGCAATGCCACAATCAAGAATATGTAACGACGTCTGTTGGCACGCCACGCGATTCTTTTAAACTTAAGTGAGAACATCTTTATCTCGCTAACCAGCAGATACGATGTAAGGCTTATGAGTGCCAACATAAAGAACCATCCGGCATTAAGCCCCAACACCCAATCGCCAGCACCTGCAACAAGAGAGGCCCAGAAGAGAGCATTTGCAGGCGTAGGCAGTCCGATAAAAGATGTTGTCTGACGTGTGTCAATATTGAATTTAGCCAATCTGAGAGCCGAAAAAACTGCAATAAAGAATGCAGCATAGGGTAACATCCAAGCAATTGGTTCGAGATAGACAGGATAGGCCAATTGTTGCATAAAGTTAAACACCATTGCCGCCGGTGCGAAGCCGAATGTTACATCGTCGGCAAGCGAGTCCATCTCAACACCCATAGGTGAGCTCACGTGCAATAATCGTGCTGCCATTCCATCAAAAAAATCAAAAACAGCGCCTAATACAATAAATGCAAGAGCCCATACAAAAGAGCCTTCAAATGCCATTGTACAAGCAATGCAACCCGAGAAAAGATTACAGCAGGTTATTGAGTTTGGTATATGCTTCTTAATAGACATATCCTTGTACTTATTTTAGTTTAGCAATTACAGTCTCGTTTCCAACGGTTTTTTGCTCAAGATCGACAAATATCTCGGCATCCAAAGGCAGATATACGTCAACACGCGAACCGAATTTTATAAAACCCATATGTTCGTCTATGTAACACTCCTCGCCAACCTCGGCGTATGTAACTATGCGTCGCGCCATAGCACCCGCTACCTGACGTACAAGCACCTCGGTATTATCCTCGGTACGGATAACAACCAGTGAGCGCTCGTTCTCGGTGCTTGCTTTGGGCAACCAAGCTTTATGGAAACGACCACTCATATGCTCGACGCGCACCACTGTTCCCTCAACAGGATACCAATTGGCGTGCACATTCATAGGGCTCATAAATATCGAGACCATTATTCTATAATCCTTAAAGTGGTCGGGCTCAAAGACCTTCTCGACCACAACTACTCTACCGTCGGCAGGTGCAACCACCATCTTCTCGGTATCACCCTCGAAAATACGCTTAGGGCTGCGGAAGAAATTCACCATAAGCAAATAGACAAACAGTGAAATACCTGAAATTGCAATATTTAAAACCTCGATAGGTATAAGATACCAACACAAAGCATTAACAAGCAGAAACAGCACACAAGTTGTAACAAGGATGCTTGTACCCTCTCTGTGGATACGCATCTTTTTTATCTTTCTTATTCTTTTCATTTAATGTCGGTTGAGTTTGTAAGCACAAAAATAGTCAGAATTTGTTAAACGCCCAACAAAAAAGGACAAAAAAGAGCATTTGAACGGCCATAAATAGTTTTTTTTGCAGCCGTAACAAAAAATAACAGTTTCTAACAATGATTAGCAACACTTAAACAGTAATAAAAGTTGCTGGTTGAAAACTTTTTTTTAAAAACAATTATGCAATATGGGCGATTGCTATTATCTTTGCTACCCGACCCAATATACATCTAAGAAAATCTTATACAAATTGATACAGTAACCCCATAAAACAAAAAAAAAGGAATAAGCTAAAATATGCAAGACTTTGTTCATCTACACGTACACACACAATACTCGATTCTCGATGGCCAAGCATCGGTGAAGCGTCTCGTCGATAAAGCTATTGCCGACGGGATGAAAGGCATTGCCGTAACCGACCACGGAAATATGATGGCCATAAAAGAATTCTACAACTACGTTAATAAGGTAAACAAAGGCAAGGCCGACAACGAAAAATTCAAGCCCATCATCGGTTGCGAGGTATATGTAGCCGAACGTCGCCTTTTTAACCGCGAGCAGAAAGAGGATATGCGCGGACACCACCTCGTGCTGTTGGCCAAGAACAAACAAGGCTATCACAATCTCATAAAAATTGTATCAAAAGGCTGGTCCGAGGGCTACTACTACACCCCGCGAACCGATAAAGTAGAACTCGAAAAATACAAAGAAGGCCTAATCGTCTGCTCGGCCTGTTTGGGAGGCGAGATTCCACAACTCATAAGACAGGGCAAATTACAGGAAGCCGAGGATGCTGTCAATTGGTACAAGAGCATCTTTGGCGAGGATTATTATCTTGAGCTCCAACTGCATAAAGCCACCGTCGAGCGTGCCAACCACGAGGTTTACGGCATACAATTAGCAGTGAACGAGAAAATTAAAGAGCTTAGCCGCAAATGCGGAGTAAAACTCGTGTGCACCAACGACGTACACTTTGTCGATGAAGAGAATGCCGAGGCGCACGACCGCCTCATCTGCCTGAGCACCGGCAAAGACCTTGACGACCCCAAACGAATGCTCTACTCCAAGCAAGAGTGGATGAAGACAAAAGAGGAGATGAACGCCATCTTCGGCGACGACGCACCCGAGAGCCTCAGCAATACAATCGAGGTGTGCGACAAGGTCGAATTTTACAGCATCGACAACGCCCCCATTATGCCCAACTTTGCAATTCCCGAAGAGTTTGGCACCGAGGAGCTCTACCGCCAAAAATTCACCCACCAAGACCTATTCGACGAGTTTACACGCGACGAGAAAGGCAACGTAGTACTCTCGCAAGAGGAGGCCGAAAAGAAAATAAAGAAATTGGGCGGATACGAAAAACTCTACCGCATAAAACTCGAAGGCGACTATCTGCGCAAGCTCACATACGACGGAGCAAAAAAATGCTATCCCAAGCCCTTCTCGCAAGAGCTCACCGACCGCATCGACTTTGAGCTTCATATTATGAAGACAATGGGCTTTCCCGGTTACTTCCTTATAGTGCAAGACTTTATCCGCGCCGCACGCGAGCAGCTGGGTGTAGCCGTCGGCCCGGGCCGCGGCTCGGCAGCCGGCAGCGTCGTTGCCTATTGCCTCGAAATTACCCGTGTCGATCCTATAAAATACGACCTACTGTTCGAGCGTTTTTTGAACCCTGACCGAATATCACTCCCCGATATTGACGTCGATTTTGACGACGACGGTCGCGGCGAAGTGCTCAAATGGGTAACAGAGAAATATGGACAAGAGAAAGTCGCCCACATTATCACATACGGTACAATGGCCACCAAATTGGCCATAAAAGATGTTGCCCGTGTGCAAAAAGTGCCATTGGAGACCTCGAACCGACTGTGCAAGGCAATTCCCGACCGTCTGCCCGACGGAAAGAAGATGAATCTGCCCAATGCAATTGCCGCAGTGCCCGAGTTGCGCGAGGCCGAGGCCTCGCCCGACCCATTATTGCGCGACACCATCCGCTTTGCAAAGATGCTCGAAGGCAACGTGCGCAACACAGGCGTACACGCCTGCGGAACAATTATCTGTCGCGACGATATAACCGACCACGTCCCCATAAGCATCGCCGAGGATAAAGAGACCGGCGAAAAACTCCTTGTAACACAATACGAGGGCAGTGTAATTGAAGAGACAGGCCTCATAAAAATGGACTTTTTAGGTCTGAAAACCCTATCGGTAATAAACGAAGCACTCGAAAACATCAAACAGAGTTTGGGCGAGGAGGTAAACATTGACAAAATCCCCATCGACGACGAGCTCACCTACAGCCTCTACTGCAAAGGAAACACAATAGGAACATTCCAGTTCGAGTCGCCCGGAATGCAGAAATACCTGCGCGAGCTACAGCCCAGCACATTCGAGGACCTCATAGCAATGAATGCCCTCTACCGTCCCGGCCCGATGGATTATATCCCCGACTTTATACAACGCAAACACAACCCCGAGCTTGTAAAGTACGACCTTCCCTGTATGGAAAAGTACTTGAAAGACACCTACGGAATCACCGTCTATCAAGAGCAGGTGATGCTCCTCTCGCGCCTGCTGGCCAATTTCACCCGCGGCGAGAGCGACACGTTGCGTAAAGCTATGGGAAAAAAGCTGAAAGAGAAACTCGACGAGCTTAAGCCAAAATTCATAAAGGGAGGACAATCCAACGGCCACCCCGCCGACACACTCGAAAAAATTTGGGCCGATTGGGAGAAATTCGCCTCATACGCATTCAATAAATCGCACGCCACCTGCTACTCGTGGGTAGCCTACCAGACAGCCTATCTGAAAGCCCACTACCCCTCGCAGTATATGGCCGGTGCACTGAGCCGCAACCTCTCGAACATAACAGAAATCACCAAGCTGATGCAAGAGTGCACCGCTATGGGAATAAAAGTATTGGGTCCCGACGTAAACGAGTCGCGCCGTAAATTCAGCGTAAACAAACAAGGACACATACGTTTCGGACTATGCGCCGTAAAAGGCGTGGGCGAGAATGCCGTACAGAGTATCATTGACGAGCGCGAAGCCAACGGCCCGTTTACCACAATTTTCGACTTTGTCGAGCGCGTGAATCTGACAGCCTGCAACCGTAAGAACCTTGAGTGTTTAGCACTCTCGGGAGCATTTGACGAGCTTGCGGGTGGCATTGAGCGCGAGCAATATATGGGTACGAACAGCAAGGGCGAACAATTCCTCGAAGCGCTTGTAAAATATGGCAACCGCTTCCAGATGGACAAAAATATGTCGCAAATGTCGCTCTTCGGCGAGCAGGGAATGGCCGAAATTCCCCACCCCGAAATTCCCGAAGGGGGCAATTGGAGCACACTTGAGCGTCTGAACCGCGAGCGCGAGCTTGTAGGCATTTATCTATCGGCCCACCCTCTTGACGAGTATGCCCTCGTGCTCAACGAATTCTGCAACACAAAAGCCGAAGAGTTTGCCAATATCGACAACCTTAAAAACCGCAAGGTAACATTCGGCGGCATTGTCAGCGAAGCTCCCCGCACAGGACAGACGAAACGTGGCAACCCCTTTGGTATTGTAAAAATTGAAGATTTCAGCGGTACCGCCGAGTTTCCATTTTTTGGCGACGAGTGGATACAAAAATCGTCCTACTTTGCCCCCGGTACATTCCTTTATATCACAGGCAGTTGCCAACCAAAGAAGTGGAAACCCGAGGAGCTTGAATTTGCCATAAGCAGCATACAATTGTTACCCGACGTAAAAGAAGAGATTGTAAAGAGTATTACAATATCATTCGAGATAATGAATCTGACACAAGATATATACGAGCACATATCCGATTATATCGAGCAGCATCCGGGCAACAGCAAACTACAATTCAATATAAAAGATGCCGAGAATGGATTCTCACTTGAGCTTGTATCGCACAAGCGAGGTATCACCGTCGAGCAGGAATTGATAGACTATATAAAATCTTTACCCGATATTGAATATAAACTTAATTGATAACCCTAAAAAACAAGAAAAATGGAAGTAATTGTAACAGACAGCAATGCAAAGGAATTTTTGGCAACAGAATTGCCTATCGTAATTGATTTTAGCGCAACGTGGTGCGGCCCTTGCCGCCAGCTTGCCCCCATCATCGACGAGCTTGCCAAGGAGTATGACGGACGCATCACAGTGGGTAAATGCGACATTGAAGAGGCAGTTGACCTCACCGATGAGTACAACATCCGCAATGTTCCCACTGTACTCTTCATTAAGAACGGCGAGGTTGTGAATAAATTTGTAGGTTCTAAGTCAAAGGCCGACGTTCAGAAACTCTTCGACGCACTATTGGCATAATAACAAGCTGGCACTATGCAAAATGATGAGTTTGCAATGGAAGACCTCGACGACGAGAAAACCATTGCATATATACGCGAAAGACTGCCTCAAGAGCTGAAAGAAAAATTCAGCGACGACGATTTTTACTACATCTTGGATACCATTTACGACTACTACGACAAGAGCGGTATTCTTGACTCGGGTGGCGAGTTTATTGACATCGACATTAACGACATTGCCCAATTTGTAGCAAAAGAGGCCAAAAAGAACAAAATCGGCAATTACGACCCCGATGAGCTATTCTTTATAATCGAAGGCGAGCTCGAATATAATGGAATTCTTGACGAGGAGTAAAAACATTTTATATAAAGCGACCGAGAGCTTGATTATTGCTCTCGGTCGCTTTATATATGACACTAAACAAGTTTACTGAACTGCGGCTCTAACAGCCCGTACCGTCAATCCTCATCAAGCCATATCTATCGGGCCCGTTGGGATTATCGCAATAAACGACCTTGTCCTCAAAGAAGATATCGTCTGTATAGCCATCAGAGCCATAGATTCGTTCCCAAACATAAGCATCGAGATGCGAAAAGATTTCTTTTAAATCGAGGTCGAGAATCACCAAATGACCATCATCGGTTCTTTTCACCAAATAGTCCATTTTATGACACTTATCAAAATTCAACAGATTATCTTTGATGCTCCACACCTCTCTTGAATTATCATCGTATGTACCATAATAACCGTGGCGGTAGAGAGTAATCTCACGCTAGCCCAACAGCAGGTCAATATCCTCCCTTTTGTATCTATAAGTCTATATTTTATGTCTCAAAGAATTCCGAGAGCTGTTATTATATTCATCGTAACGCTCGTTTGTTTGCGCTAATAAACAGTTAATACGTTCAATCGAGTATCGCACTCTTATATCCCTCGACTACGGGCTGGGTCGGGCCGACGTAATCGAGAATAAGCAACTCATTATTGGTATCTTTCAACCAGCACCCGGGGACATATAATGTTTTCTGCGGTCCTCTGCTCCAGAAGCGTCCCAATGAGTGGCCGTTTATCCACGCCTCGCCGCGTCCCCACGTACCCATATAAAGGTAGAAATCCCCGTTCGCCGGCAATGTAAAGGTTGTACGATAATACCCTCCTCGACCGACACTCGGGAGCGAACCGAAGGTACGTAAGGATGCTTGAGTGTAGTCGGCACTGAGAGGAGTATTTTCCCAGCCTTGGAGCACCTCTTTTTTCCCCGAAGCATCCAGCAGGCACACTTTCCCCACAAGACCTTTGCGGTCTTTATAACCTGCAATATTTGCAGCACGGCCAAAGGCATCTACAAGAATCTGCAACTCGGCTCGGCCTGCACTCTCGGGCAACGGCACAATGCTGTCGCCATCCTGACGACTAATCATTGCCACCCTTGCACCATTTAAAAATATCTGTGCATTATCGCTAAAGGCTTCTAAATAGAGCGAGACACCCTTTTTAATCGCGGGCAGTTCAGTTGAATAGAGCATTGCCCCGTATCCTAAATTACACTTTTCAAATGCAAGAGGCTGTTGCGAGACAACCGGCTGCGGCAGACTGTCAAGCAGAGGCGCAAATGAAGTAACTACAGTTTCGGGCATACCGGTAAGTTCAATAGCCTCGGCCTCGGCTTTTGCAGGAAACAGTTGCGTTGCCGAACGGAAGAAGGCTTCGCGATACATTGTAATAGGCTCGCGGTAACGTCCACTCTCGTTGAAAATGCACATATTATCGTATGACGTCGAGAATGGGCGGAATTTTCCGTTAACAATTTCGGCACCGGCAAGATGTCCAAACGATGTTCCGCCCAGCGCCACACTTACATTAACCGAGCCTTTACCCTCGAACACCTCGAACATTCGAGCAAAAGGCGGGTCGAGGCTACGCAGTGGCATCCTCTTGCCCCACACGTGTCGGCATTTGCGCGAAACATCGAAACATATAACAGGGGTGTTGGGATTGTGCTTCCTTACACCGGCAAAATTACTCATAGCCTGTTGTTTTTCGTCAATGGAATATGCAACGACAGCCTTGTCCAAAGGCATTCGATGGATTGTTTCCTTTGTAGCTGCAACGGTAAGCAATGTCGCGTCGAAGCCCACACTGCGCACCGTGTCGCACAAAGCCGAAAGATAACCCTTATGAGTACTCTGCACCCCCACGGGCTCTTCTATATTTATGAGCGCAATATTTCCGCCACAAGAAAGCTGACAATCGGCAAGCTCACCTGCGAGCGCACGAAAATATCGTCCCACCCTATCCATAAATCTCTTTTGACGAGTGCGTACGTTGATTGAATCATCGGCAAGCAGCCACCAAGGCATACCGCCAAAGTCGAGGTGCGAATCGACATACGGCCCTACGTGCAACCACACAAGCAGGCCATTCTCCTGCGCCATTTGACAAAACTCGCGCACATTACAAGCCCCCGAAAAATCAAATTCGCCCTCGCGAGGCTCGTGTAACATCCACGGTACACGCACAAGAATTGTGTTAACTCCCAACCCCTTTACAAGCGCAAGACGCTGTTGCCAATACTCGTGAGGCAACCGAGCATAGTCCAAAGAGACCGAGCCCATTTTGAACGGCACGCTATCAAAAAAAAGCACACCACTGATTACCTCAAGCGAATGACTTTCTACTTTACGGTTGTCGCACCTCATAAACAGAGGTGCGAACAACATTAGAAACAACAAGGAGAAAGAAACTCTTTGTAATACTCTTTTCATCTATAATCGGAATTATTACAGAAGTTTTACAAACATCTCAATAGCTTGATATTCGGGTAATCCTATTTTGTCGAAGATGTGTGCAGTGCCCTGCATTCGATCCTCGGCACGTTGCCAGAATTCGCGTGAATCCTCGCCGGGGAAGGGAACAATATCCTTCTGCGAGAGGTGGCGGAAGATAGCGTGGCGTTTGCGTATCATCTCCTCGGGGCTCAGAGGCACTGCCATATCAGCAACAGCGAGGTCCCACTCCTGCCAAGCTCCACGATAGAGCCAAATGTGGCAGTCCTTGGCCCACTCCTCGTCCTTTACCTCGTCAAAAGCACGAAGCACAGCCTCGATACACACACGGTGTGTACCGTGCGGGTCAGTAAGGTCGCCTGCAGCATAAATCTGGTGGGGCTTTACACGACGCATAAGCTCTTTTGTTATCTCAATATCCTCGTCCGAAAGCTTACCCTTCTTAATGCCGCCTGTCTCGTAGAAAGGCAGATTCAGGAAGTGAGCATTTGTGCGGTCGTTAAGACCTATCGAGCGACAAGCTGCACGTGCCTCGGCACGACGAATAGCACCCTTGAAACGCAAAAGCTCGGCCGGCTCGGGAACGCCCGGTACTTTCGATGCGATTATCTCGCGTATCTCGTCGAAGAGGTCGCCCAAGTGTCCGAATCCCATCTCGCGGGCTGTGTCTATGTTCTGTAACACAACGTCGTCATTTACAGCCACATTACCCGATGTCTGATAAGCAACGTGTACGTCGTGTCCCTGCTCTATGAGACGGTTGAATGTTCCACCCATTGAGATAACATCGTCGTCGGGGTGAGGCGAGAATATTATAACTCGCTTGGGATAGGGCGACGAGGGCACAGGGCGTGTCGTATCGTCGGCATTGGGTTTACCACCGGGCCAGCCCGAGATTATGTGTTGCACGTCGTTAAAGACACGGATATTTATCTGGTCGTAACGGCCGACGCGGTCGAGGAGGTCGGAGAGTGAGTTGCTGATATAATCTTGGAATGTCAGTTTGAGAATGGGTTTTTCAACCACACTGCACAGCCACAATACAGCCTTGCGGATAAGTTTGGGTGTCCACTCCTCGGGGGGCGAAATGAGCCACGGTTGTTTAACGCGTGTGAGCTCTTGCGCCGCAGCCTCGTCAATGATTACCTGCATATCGGGATGAGACTGTAGATTGGTCGAAGGATGACTCTCTGTTACCTCGCCCTCGATAAGGTCGCGAGCAATCTTGGCCTTATCTTCACCCCACATCATAAGTACTATTTTCTTTGCGCTGCGAATGGTCTCAAGACCCATTGTTATTGCCATCTTGGGAACGTCGTTGGGATTCGAGAAGAATTGGAATTGTGTCTTACGGCTGTTGTAGGTGAGTTGTACCAAGCGAGTGGTCGATTTTGAATAGCTTCCCGGCTCGTTGAATCCAACCTGTCCGAGCTCGCCCACGCCCATTATCATAAGGTCTATTTTGCCGTGTACCATCTGTTCGTACTCGCGGCAATATTCGCGCACGTCATCGGTGGGCACTGTTCCATCGGGAAAATGCACGTTGTCGGGGTCAATATCTACGTAGTTGAGTAACTCTTGATAGACGCGGTGGTTACGGCTCTGAGGATTGGTGGGCTCGATGGGATAAAACTCGTCGAGGCTGAACACCTCTACATTCTTAAAACTCACTTCTCCGGCTTTATATCTCTTTACAAGCTCGTTATATAGTCCGAGGGGAGTGCGACCGGTCGATAGTCCGAGTGCAAATTTACGATTCTCTTTATGATTATTTATAGCCGACACTACAAGATCGGCCGCTACTATTGCTCCTTCTGCGGCATTTTCGCACACGCGTGTAGGAACTTTCTCGAACTTACAGATGCTCTCGATTGAGGCTAATACCGGAAGTTCACCAATCTTTGGGAGTACAAAATTCTGATTCATATAATTATTTTTTAGTTAGTTATTATTGGTTGTTTCTTAGTTGCATAATTTTTGACGCAGGCTCGCCACGCTCGATAAGCGTGCGCATCTGCCGCATATAAGGGTCGGTGTGTCTGAAGAACGTCTTATAGCCCTCGCATAGTACGTTTTTATAAGGCTCGCCGTTCTTGGCATAGTCGAAGCGATGCTTTGGGCACTCGCCACGACACAGAAAATAGTAGCTGCAACGCTTGCACTCAAGAGGCAGCGCCTCGCGTTTGTCGCGTCCGAATGCTTGTTGCTCGTTGCTTGCATACATCTGTTGCACGGTTGTTTCCATTATATTTCCCAAGCGATACTCGGGATATACAAAGTGGTCGCACGAATAGACGTCGCCATTGTGTTCGACAACTAATCCGTCGCCACAAGTCTCGCAGAATGAGCACACACCCGGCTGCACTCCGCACCAATTGGCAAGCGTGGCATCGAAGAGTTGTACGAAACGGTAGCCGACATCGTTCTTTATCCACTCATCGAATACATCGCACATAAACTTTCCGTAGGCCTCGGCCGACACCGACCACGGCGCCTCAACGGCGTCTTCCTCGTCGGGCGATACTATCAGCGGGCGTTTACCCTCGGCCTCGCGCAGCCGTACATACTCGACCACCGGAAGGAATTGTATATAGTTGCCCAAGCGACACAAGAAACGATACACCTCGACTCCGCGGCCTTCGCTGCGTTTGTTCACCGTTGCCAAAAGATTATAATCGACACCTGCCGATGCCATTTTTTCGGCGGCTTTTACCACTTTTTCAAAAGTGGGCGCCCCGCCACAATCGCGTCGAAAAGCATCGTGTATGTCCTGCGGGCCGTCGAGCGAGAGGCCTATCAAGAAATTATTATCCTTGAAGAAACTGCACCACTCGTCGTTAATGAGTACTCCGTTTGTTTGCAGAGTATTTTCTATTATCTTGTCGCCGCAATATTTTTGTTGCAGCTCCATTGCCTTGCGAAAAAAGGGCAGCCCTGCCAATAGCGGCTCGCCTCCGTGCCAGCAGAATGTTATCTGTTGTTGCCCTGCTCCTTGTATATATTGTTTTATATACTCCTCAAGCAGTTCGACGCTCATTCGAGGCATTTTACCCGAATATATCTCGGACTTATCGCGGTAGTAGCAATAGTTGCAGTCGAGGTTACAGGCCGAGCCAATGGGCTTGACCATTGTCGCAAACGTAGGCCGACGCCTCATTTTTGCAACGTCTGTCAGACTATAAATGTTCCTCTTGTTGCTTTTCATTGCTACTGTTTTTTTATTGTGCTATATATTCCTCCTCGCCATACTGCACCTGAAGCTCTTTGAGCAACATCTTCAGGCTATCGGTCAACTGCTCGGTACCCTCCTTGCCATATATATTATTGAGCTCGGCGGGGTCTTGTTGCAGGTCGAACAGTTCCCAACTGCCGGGCAGCTGCTTACCTTGGAATTCTGTGGGGACTATGTGAATAAGTTTATATCGCTCGGTGCGCACTCCAAGATGCGGACGCACAGTGTGTTCGTCGGGGAATTCGTAATAATGATAGTAGAGCGCCTTGCGGTTAGCTTCCCATTTCTCGCCTTTCAATAGTGGCAGAAGCGAGCATCCGTGAATATCCTCGGGAACATCGACACCTGCTGCATCGAGTATCGTAGGCGCATAGTCAATATTCTGAACCATTTGTGCTACGTCGCCCTTTATTCCACCCGGCAGACGCATTAACAACGGGGTGCGGAACGACTCCTCGTACATAAAGCGTTTGTCGAACCAACCGTGCTCGCCCATATAAAATCCTTGGTCGGATGTATAGACGATGAGGGTATTATCCATAAGCCCCTCGGCTTCGAGATAATCGAGTACCCGACCGACATTTCTATCCACCGAGGTTATTACGCGCAAATAGTCGCGCATATACTGTTGGAATTTCCAAGCGTCAAGCTCTTGCCCCTTTGGATTTTTCTTTTTAAACTCGGCTATTACGCGATCGTAGTGAGCATCCCAAGCAGCTTTTTGAGCCGAGTCCATACGATTGTAGATTGCACGTCCTGCAGCCTCAAGGTCGGGACGCGAATGAATCTCATTCTCTTTATCGGCGAGTTTGAGGTCATAGACAAGATCCATATCTTTTGCTATCGACATATGCTGCATAAGCGCTGCGTCGCGCCCCTCGTAGCTGTCGTAGAAAGTCTCGGGAAGCGGAAAATCCGAGTCGCCGAACAGCTCAAGGTCGCAAGTGTCGGGCATCCACGTACGATGCGGCGCTTTATGATGCAGAAGCAGACAGAAAGGCTTACTACTGTCGCGACCGTTCTCAAGCCAATCGAGCGCAAGCTCGGTTGTAACATTTGTCGCATATCCCTTGCGCTGTACTTTAGTGCCGTTGCAGATGAACGTAGGATTATAATAGTCGCCCTGCCCTATGAGAACATCCCAATGATTAAAGCCCGTAGGTTCGGATGTAAGATGCCATTTTCCAATCACCGCCGTCTCGTATCCTTGCGCCTGAAGCAGCTTGGGAAAAGTCTGCTGCGAGCCGTCGAACGACGAACGATTATCGGTGAACCCGTTGGCCAAACTATGCTTGCCAGTCAGCATACAAGCACGACTGGGACCGCTTATCGAGTTGGCCACAAAGCTATTGGTAAAGCGTACACCGTCGGCTGCTATACGGTCGATATTAGGTGTGTTTATGTAGCGAGTGTCGTAAGCACTGATTGTCTGATACGAGTGGTCGTCGCACATAATGTAAAGAATATTCATCGGCTTAACCTCTTGTTTTTTCTCTTCACAGGCGATAAACGGCAACATAGCAGTTCCGGCCAATGACAGGCACACAATGTTCTTCATTTTGTTATTGATATTTTCCACGGTATATTCAAATATATGTTTGTTTATTTTTGCAAAAATAAAACAATTTGAAAAATAACAAACATTTTATTCTTATATTTTATACTAAAAAAAGCAAAAGCCCCCTGCGCAGTTTATTATTGCACAGGGGGCTTTTGCTCAATTTACAGGTTCTAATAATTCCCTTGGAGTTGTTTCTTAATCTTTCCAGCCGAGAGCCGAGGCGCCAAGGACAGCTGCATCGGCACCGGGGAGCGACGATTTAAGGACCTTAACCTTGTCTTTCCACAAAAAGACTACATTCTCGTTCATTCTCTTACGGATAGGTTCAAGCAGGAGCTCGCCTGCATTGGCCAGACCACCGAACAGAACAATTGCCTCGGGAGCCGAGAATGCAATAAAATTACAGAAAGCATCGCCAAGAACTGCACCTGTAAAGTCAAATATCTCTTTGGCCAATTTATCGCCCTCCATTGCTGCATCGAACAGCATTTTTGAGGTGAGCTTATCGCACTCAATATTACGCAATACACTCTCGTCGGTGCGAGTGCCTAACCATATTTTAGCAGTGCGCACAATACCCGTTGCCGAAGCGTATGTCTCAAGACAGTCGGTGCGACCGCAACCACAAGCACGTCCCTCGATTACAGGCGCTGTAACGTGTCCGAGCTCACCGGCAAAGCCGTCGTGTCCGTAAATAAGCTGACCATTAGAGACAATACCACTGCCGACACCTGTTCCCAAAGTAATCACAATAAAATCTTTCATACCTTGAGCAACACCATATTTCATCTCGCCTATTGCAGCTGCGTTGGCATCATTTGTAACCTTTGTAGGGAGGCCTGTTTTTTTCTCAATGAGCCAACCCAGAGGCACAATACCCTTCCACGGCAAGTTGGCGGCATTCACAATCTCGCCTGTGTAGTAATTAGCCATAGGTGCGCCAATTCCCACGCCCTCTATTTTACCCTCGCAACCATTCTCCTTGGCCAGCTTGGCAATTACTTGTGCAACAGCGTCGGTGTAATCTTCAATTTCGCGATAGGCCTGAGTTTTCACCGAGTCATCCTTAGCCAAAATATGTCCTTTGACATCTACAAGACCAATGACAGTATTTGTTCCGCCAAGGTCGATTCCTATAACATAGCTATCCATAAAAACTTTTAAATATTTGGTTAGTTAAAATTTTCAAATGTAATGATTTTGCGAATGTATATATTTTTTTTTATTTTCCGAGGGTATAAAGTCAAAAATATAAAAAAAACTAAATAAGGTTTTATATTTCAAATATTATTATGTACCTTTGCGATAATAACAAGTGCACATTATTATAAACATTATAAACCAACAATTAAACACATTCAAAATGAATTTTAAGAAACTTTTGTTTTCTGCATTCGTTGCAGTAATGGCCTTTGCGGGTACAGCCGTACAGGCACAATCGTTGTCCCCCTCTACAAAATGGCATTGGGACAAAGGTACAATAGTTGTTGAGACACCCGAGCGTCCCGAGGGGCAGCAGCACGTATTAAGCCTTGCAGTTGCTCCCATCAAGACTGTACGCGTAGCATTCGTTGGTCTTGGAATGCGTGGTGATGGTGCAGTTATTCGTTTCTGCCGTATCCCCGGTGTTGAGATTGTAGCTCTTTGCGACTACGAGTACAACCGTGCCGAGGAGTGCAATAAATTCTTGCGCGAGCAGGGCCTTATGCCTGCCGACATCTACTATGGCGAGAAGGGTTACGAGGAACTTTGCAAACGCCCCGACATCGACCTTGTTTACATTGCAGCCGACTGGAATCACCACTATCCTATCGCAAAGTTTGCGATGGAGAATGGCAAGCACGCAGCAATCGAAGTGCCTTCGGCAATGAACCTTGAGCAGTGCTGGAGCCTCATCAACCTTTCTGAGAAGACACGCCTCCACTGCTTCATCCTTGAGAACTGCTGCTACGACGACTATGAGATGAACGCTCTTGCTATGGTTCAGGACGGTGTATTCGGCGAGATTATCCGTGCCGAGGGTGCTTACATCCACAGCCTTGAGTGGTTCTGGGATGCTTACTGGAAAGACCCCGCTGACAACGACACAGACAACCTCCACTGGCGTCTGAAATACAACAAGGAGAACCGTGGCGACCTTTACGCTACTCACGGCCTTGGCCCCGTTGCACAGTGCTTAGACATTCACCGTGGCGACCGCTTCACAACACTTGTAGCTATGGACACCGATCCTTTCTTCGGTAAAGAGCTCGTAAAAGAGAAAACCGGCAAGGATTGCAAAGAGTTCCGCAATGGCGACCACACAACAACACTTATGCGTACAGCAAAGGGTAAGGTTGTTGAGATTCAGCACAATGTAATGACACCTCAGCCCTACAACCGTCTGTTCAAGCTCACCGGTACAAAGGGTTATGCAACAAAATATCCCGAGCCCAAGCTTGCTCTTTCGGGCGAGGCTCTTAAAGGCACAGGCGCACCTCAGGTTGACAACCTCAACGCTCACGGCTTTATGAGCGACGCACAGAAGGATGCTATGATGGCAAAATACTACCACCCCATCCTCAAAAAATACGTTGAGAAAGGTCGCGACCTTGGCCACGGCGGTATGGACTTTGTAATGGACTCACGTCTTGTATATTGCTTGCAGAATGGTCTGCCCCTTGATATGGACGTATATGATATGGCCGAGTGGTGCTGCCTTGCCGAGCTTGGCACATTGTCAATGGACAACAACTGCGCAGCCGTAACATTCCCCGACTTTACACGCGGACACTGGAACGAGCAGGCCGGTTACAGACACGCATACGCTGCTCCCGAGGTTGAGGCTGCTACCGAGGCTGAGGCCGAGGCTTACAGCGCTGCACAGAAAGAGATTACAGCCAAGAAGAACCTTTGGGCTCTGTACGATGCAGTAAAGGCTGCCAAGGAAGCAGGCGATGCAAAGGCCGAGGCTAAGGCTCAGAAGAAACTCGACGCAGCTAAGACATCAGCCGACAAGGCTATTGCAAAGGCTGTAAAGAAAGCTCTTGCTGCAAAGAAGTAATTTCTTTATTGAAATAAACGGTATAAAAATAAGCAGGCCTCAGGGCCTGCTTATTTTTATATAACCATTATCATTAAACACAAAAAAGAGGGGAATCATTTACTCCTTGTCGTCATTCTCATCGAACAAAGATACGTGCCTCGAAGATTTTCTCGTGTGCACACCGAGATTCGTACACCCGCCTTTTCATCATACCATCGACTAAGATTGCCTCTATCGAACACAAAAAAAATGTGGAGACAACAAAATCTCCACATTTTATACAGAATAACAGAATTACTTAATAACACCAAGCTCCTTACCCACCTTGATAAAGGCAGCAATTGCGCGGTCGAGGTGCTCGGGTTCGTGTCCGGCCGACAGCTGCACACGGATGCGCGCCTGCCCCTTGGGAACAACAGGATAGTAGAAGCCTGTAACAAAGATACCCTCCTCGGCCATCTTAGCTGCAAAAATCTGCGACAGCTTAGCATCGTACAACATCACAGCACATATTGCCGATTGTGTAGGCTTAATATCGAATCCCGCAGCCAACATCTTATCGCGGAAGTAGTTTACATTAGCTTGAAGTTTATCGTGCAGAGCATCGCTCTCGCCAAGCATCTTAAACATCTCTATCGAAGCACCAACCACCGAAGGGGGCAACGAATTTGAGAAAAGATAGGGACGCGAACGCTGACGGAGCATATCAATAATCTCCTTGCGGCCTGTGGTAAAGCCACCGACTGCACCACCAAAAGCCTTGCCCAAAGTACCTGTAAAAATATCAATGCGACCATAGCAATCGTACTGCTCGGCAACACCGTGGCCTGTTGCACCGACTACACCGGCCGAGTGGCTTTCATCGACCATCACAAGAGCATCATATTTCTCGGCAAGGTCGCAGATTTTATCCATAGGAGCAACATTTCCATCCATTGAGAATACACCATCGGTAACGATTATACGGAAGCGCTGAGCCTGAGCCTCTTGCAGACAACGCTCAAGGTCGGCCATATCAGCATTAGCGTAACGGTAACGCTGAGCCTTACACAGACGCACACCGTCAATGATTGAAGCGTGATTCAGTGAGTCGGAGATAATAGCATCCTCGGCTGTAAAAAGAGGCTCGAATACACCACCGTTAGCATCGAAGCAAGCAGCATACAGGATAGTATCATCGGTTTTAAAATAATCGGCAATAGCCTTTTCGAGCACCTTATGTTGGTCTTGTGTACCACAAATAAAGCGCACCGATGACATTCCAAAGCCACGCTCTTTCATAGCCTCCTCGGCAGCTTTTATCAAGCGAGGATTGTTGGCCAATCCAAGATAGTTGTTCGCACAAAAATTAAGAGCCTTCGAGCCATCCTCAAGAGTAATCTCGGCTGCCTGCTGCGAGGCAATGTTACGCTCTCTCTTGTAGAGACCGGCCTCGTCAATTGCAGCAAGCTCATTCTGCAAATGCTGTTGAAATTTTCCGTACATAGTTGTATTTTAATTTAATTAAGGTTTAATCTAAAAAAAGAACATCTGTTTCAATGTGCGAAGATACTCTTTTTTGCAAAAAACAATACTATTTTACAACAAAAAAACAAAGTTTTTTAATATTACAAAAAAAATGCCAAAGCAGATGGCAATAAAAAAAAATAGATGTATATTCGCAGTAGTTTTTTAAAATAAAAGACAATAAAAACGACAATCAAAAACCGACTAACAAATTTAAAACTCTGATAACCAAAATGAAAAATGTTCTCATCATCGGTTCAACCGGGCAAATCGGTTCCGAGCTTACAATGACATTACGCAAACAGATTCCGGACGGAAACATAGTAGCAGGCTATATTCGTGGAGCAGAGCCTAAAGGCGAATTATTAGAGAGCGGCCCCTCGGCCATAGCAAATGTATGCGACGCGGCACAGCTTGCCGAGGTTGTATCCAAATACAAGATTGACACAATCTACAACCTTGCAGCACTGCTCTCGGCAGTTGCCGAGGCTAAACCACTGCTTGCGTGGGACATTCAAATGAACGGACTTATCAATATTCTTGAGATTGCACGTGAAAAGAAGTGCGCAGTATTTACCCCCAGCTCAATAGGTTCGTTCGGCCCTAACACCCCACGTATAAACACCCCGCAGGACACCATTCAACGTCCTCGCACAATGTATGGCGTAACAAAGGTGGCAACCGAGCTTCTGAGCGATTATTATTTCACAAAATACGGTGTTGACACACGCGCCGTGCGTTTCCCCGGCCTCATCTCAAATGTAACCCTTCCCGGTGGCGGAACAACCGACTATGCAGTAGAAATATATTATGCAGCAGTAAAAGGTGAAGATTTTGCCTGCCCCATCAAGGCCGGAACATTTATGGATATGATGTATATGCCCGATGCTCTTAAAGCAGCCATCGACATTATGAATGCCGACCCCTCGCGCCTTGTTCACCGAAACGCATTTAATGTAGCCTCAATGAGTTTCGACCCCGAGATTATAAAGAACGCCATCCTTAAATACATCCCCGACTTTAAGATGCACTACGTTGACGACCCTGTACGTCAGGCCATTGCCGAGTCGTGGCCCGACAAGATGGACGACAGTTGCGCACGCGAAGAGTGGGATTGGGCTCCCTCGTACGACCTCGACAGTATGACTGTTGATATGATTAAGGTTCTGCGCGAACGCTACGGAAAGTAATTTATTCGTGCAAAGACACTCAACCGACTGAGATATAATAAATCAAGGGCTGACCCACTTAAAGAGGTCAGCCCTTGATTTATATAATATCACATTGGAATTATTTCTTTATCTTCGCCGATATTTCGAGCATTCGTTCAATGGGTAATTTTGCTCTTTCGCGCAACTGCTCGTCGAGTTCGACACAGGGCCACTCGTATTTGAGACAGTTATACAATTTTTCAAGAGTATTCAGGCGCATATAGGCACACTCGTTGCAAGCACAGCTACCGCTCATCGGTGGCACCGGAATAAAAGTCTTATCGGGACAACGTTTCTGCATTTCGTGCAGAATACCACTCTCGGTTGCCACAATAAATGTATCGCTTGTATCATTCTGTGCAAAGGTCAATATTGCAGCTGTCGAACCCACGTAGTCGGCAAGAGCAAGCACACTGCCCTTACACTCGGGATGGGCAAGTACCTTTGCATTGGGATTCTCCTCTTTAAGCTTCACAATTTTCTCGACCGAGAATTGCTCGTGAACGTGGCAACCGCCGTTCCACAAGAGCATATTGCGCCCGGTAACAGCATTCAGATAACTGCCGAGATTCTTGTCGGGTGCAAAAATTATCTTCTCGTCGGCGGGCAGGCTATCGACAATCTCGCGGGCGTTAGACGAGGTTACAACAATATCGGTGTGCGCCTTAACTGCTGCCGATGTATTAACATAAGCAAGCACCTTGTAGCCCGGATGTTGCTCTTTGAATTTTGCAAGCTCGTCGGCCGGACAACTATCGGCAAGCGAACAACCTGCACCAAGATCGGGCAAAAGTACCTTTTTATCGGGGCACAGAATTTTGTTTGTCTCGGCCATAAAATGCACGCCGCACATCACTATAATATCGGCAGTGGTTTTTGCAGCCTGCTGCGCAAGGGCAAGGCTGTCGCCTACAAAATCGGCAACATCCTGAATCTCGTCGCGTGTATAATAGTGTCCCATTATAACAGCGTTCTTCTCGGCACACAGACGGCGTATCTCGGCCTTTAAGTCAATATCCGTCGGAACAGGCTCATCAATATAGCCTTTCTCTATCCATTCACTCTTTATCATAGATTGTATATTTATTTTAGCGCAAAGGTAATGAAAATCCCGAACAACAATTTCACTCATTATATTTTTTTACAGATTCATCGAAAAATGCACTCCGCAGCCACCGTCAGGCAGGGCAAATGGAGCAAAAGAGATATTATGTTCGCGAGCATAAGGAGTTGCAAGCACTATTGCACTTGTCGTGCCTATTGCAGCACCGGCAAGCACATCCCAAAAATCGTGCTGCTTACAAAAGATGCGTCCCCACCCCACGTAAGCAGCCACAGCATACGCCGGGGCACCCCACCTCCAGCCATAGCGTTGTTGCAGAAACGAAGCACCGATAAAGGCAATCCCCGTATGGTTCGAGGGAAAAGAGTGATTGTCGCTTCCATCGGGACGCCGCTTATCTATCGTATATTTAAGAAGATAAGTAGTTACGACAGTTGCCGCCCCCGCCTCAAGATGTTGCAACAGCCCCTTATAGTCGCCTTTGGCAAGAGAGGCGACACCACCTGTTGCCGATGGCAGAAACATCAGAATATCGGTTGAAGTCTCGACCGCACTGCGGCTCTGCGCACCCGACGCACCTGCTAACGAAAGAAAAAACAAAAATGATAATATTCTTTTCATCATTCCAAGGAGATTACTAAAAAAAATTGCGACACCCGCAACAGCCCTCAAAATATACAGAAACAACGCCTGCCTGACAACCATTAGAAAGGGTAAAAAATTCTTTACTCATTTTAATATTGCATCCACAATAGCACTTTTTCATTATACATTTTAATATTGCAAATATATCAATTGATATTATACATCAAAGTTTACAATAATTAAATTTTGCTAATTATTATGCAAGACAACAAAAAAAGCCCTTAAAAAGCAACTAATTACTAAGCAAATGATTATTTTTGCAGAAAATATCCAAAAAAAACATAAAAAAACATATTTATATGAAATTACGTTACACAATCTACTCATTGGCAGCCGCACTATTTATGATGACAGCCTGTACAAGCGAGAATGACGCATTCAATCTTGACAGCAAGAATAATGCAATGCAACAACAGAAAATCACATTCCCCGAGGAGGACGATTCAAGACCACTCACAGGAAAAACCTACATTATGGTGCGCACCATCTTGCAAAATGCCCCCAGTTACGAATTTGCAAAGACACTGGCCAAGATTGAAATCACCGAAGAGCAATACAACGAGATTGCAGCATTTACCGATGAGTTGGTCAGCGGAAAAGAGACAAACTTAGACAGATATAAAACTGTATTCAGCTGGATTACAGGCAATGTAAAATATGCACAAGGCTGGGTAGATAACGACCCCTACGCTGTATTTAAAAACAAAGAGGCCATTTGTCAAGGTTACGCCGACCTGCTCACCGTGATGATGCACTCACAAGGAATCCCCTGCTTCACAATTAACGGCGAGCTTTATCAGCCGGGCTACGAAAATTGGCTTATAGGCGGCCACGCTTGGAACTACGTATATACAGGCGAGGAGGGCACAGTAGATGTAAAAAGCTGGCGCGTGAGCGACCCCACCAACGGCGGCGACTTCAGCATTGCATCATCGGGTTCATACGGCCATCTGCGTCCTACAGTAATTACCATACCCGTATATGAAGATGAGAATTTCCAATACAATTTCGAAGAGTCGCAGCTCAATATTTACAGCATAAAGAGCAAAGATACACAAGTGGTAATACCCTACAGTGTAAACAAACTGAAAATCACATCACTCAACCCTCAAAAGGCGACCCCCGAGGAGGTTAAAGAAATTTACATTGGAAAGAACATAACATCACTCGGAAACAATTTCGTCGGCCTCTCAATAAATGCGTCTAAAGTCGAGAATTTCTATATCGACCCCGAGAACACCGCAATGGAAAGTTTCTCAAGCGTTATCTACAAAAAGAATGGCAGCAACTACGAGATATATCTTGTAGCACCCCAAGCAACCTCAATTGAGTTGAAGCCTATCGCGTCGTTCGACAAAGAGAGCAAGCTAAAGAACCTAAACAATTTAGAGAGCATCGTATTTGTACCCGGCACAAAGAGCATAGGTGCGTGGACTGTTGAGAATTGCCCCAACCTGCACACTGCTTACATTCCCGAGGACACCAACGTAGATAGTGGAGCATTCAGCGGCGTTGCAAGCAATTTTAAAATTATACGTGGCAACTACACCAATATTCCTCAAATAAAATATTAAAACCCACCATAAACACACAATAATGGGACGCAGAAAGCTGCGTCCCATTATTGTGTTTGTGCAAAGCCTGCTTTACAATGAACAAATCAAGAAGTGCATAAATTTCTTTTATAAAAAGGAAAAATATACCTATCTTTGCTGTAAACAGCGAAGATTGTCTGCACTCGTTGTGTAAAATATTGAAGTAAACTTCATATTTTCCGCTCGTTTGTCGTTATCTTTGCGGTGAACCGCAAAAATTTACTACTGCCGGAAATTACAACTATATACAACAATGGATATTACAATGCCCACATTTGTACAAATTATTGAGTTCTTAGGAACATTTGCATTCGCAATAAGTGGAATACGCTTGGCCTCGGCCAAGCAATTCGATTGGTTCGGAGCGTACGTGGTTGGAATGGCTACAGCCGTTGGAGGCGGTACGTTTCGAGATATGATGCTCGGCACCACCCCATTTTGGATGACCGACTCTATTTATCTTATCTGTTCGGGACTTGCGCTATTATGCGTTATTATGTTCAGTAAATATCTCATACGCCTGAACAACACATTCTTCATTTTTGACGCCATAGGTCTTGCTCTTTTTGCAATAGTCGGCATACAAAAGACACTCGACTTTGGTTATCCTCTTTGGGTTGCAATAATTATGGGTACAATGACCGGTGCTGCCGGCGGAGTTATCCGCGATGTATTTATAAATGAAATACCACTTATCTTCCGCAAGGAGATTTATGCAATGGCCTGTGTCATTGGCGGTGTTGTGTTCGGAGTTTGCGACTTTCTTGAGTTTAACACCGTTGTTACACACATAATGTGCGGTACTACTGTATTTCTCACACGAATCCTTGCTGTTAAATATCACATCTGTCTGCCAATATTAAAAGGCGACGAAAATTAAGCACAACAATGAAAAGAATCACACTTACGCTTTTAATCATTGCCCTGATAGCTCCATTAGGCATCAATGCTGGCAACACCATCAATCTGACCCCGCTACCCAAGCAGATTACAATGAAACAAGGGACGCTTGCACTGCCCCATAGTTTTTCTATTAGTATCGAAGGAGCATCCAAGGAGATGAGCCGCGAGGCTGTAAAATTTGCCCAAACACTCTCTGTCGTCCGCGAAGGAAATATAAGCATCGACAACAACATTCAGGATGCACTGATAACCGTATCCACCTACTCGGGCAGCCCCAAAATTGGCGACGAGGGGTACACTCTCGAAATTACGACCGAGAGAATAAAAATAGCCGCAAACACGGCACAAGGCACGTACTACGCTTTTCAGACAATAAAAAAACTGTTGCCCCCCTGTGTGATGGCACAAGTAAAAGACGAGAGCGTAACAGACTATACGCTGCCCTGCCTGAGCATTATAGACGCCCCCCGATTCGAGTATCGCGGATTTATGCTCGACGTTGCCCGACACTATTTCGAGCTCGACGAGATTAAGCGTATGATAGAGGTAATGTCGTACTACAAGATGAACCGTTTCCATTGGCATCTTGTCGATGACCAAGGCTGGCGCATACAAATTGACAAATACCCCAAGCTCACAACCATTGGAGCCACACGCAGCAACTCGTGGAGCGTCGATCCCATATACGGCGGCTACTATACAAACGAGCCATACGGCCCCTATTTCTACACAAAAGACGAGATACGCGAGATTATAGAGTATGCCCGCGAGCGACACATCGAAGTTATTCCCGAAATTGAGTTTCCGGGACACGCCTGCGCAGCCCTTGCCGCCTACCCCGAATTCAGTTGCAGCCCAATGGGCGGCCACAGTGTACAGATAAATGGTGGAATTTATGCCGATGTATTTAATGTGGGTAATCCCGCCACCCTGCAATTTGCCAAAGACATTCTTGACGAGGTAGCCGAACTGTTCCCCTACAAACAAATACATATAGGTGGCGACGAGTGCCCCACAAGCGCTTGGAGCAGCAACCAACAGTGCCTCGACCTTATGAAAGCCGAGGGTATGAGCAACATACGCGAGCTGCAATCGCGTTTCGTGCGCCTGCTCGCCGACCATCTGCGTCAAAAAGGCAAAGAGGTTATTATGTGGAACGAAAGCCTCTCGGCCGCCGGAACAAACATAGAACTTATAAATGGCACAAACGGCACAATGATGTGTTGGGAGCAGGGAAAAGTGCAATCGACCGCACTTCAGGCGGCTCAATTGGGTATGAATTCAATCATCACCCCTTGGGGACCATATTATATTAACCGCAAACAGAGCACCGACCCGGGCGAACCCGTCGGAGCTGGAAGCGGCACCGACGACCTGCGTGCCACCTACGAATATATCCCCGTGCCCGGCAGCGTCCCCACGACGTTACAAAAACACTACATAGGAGTACAAGGCACTTTCTGGACCGAGCACGTACAGAGCAATTATCTGCTCGAATATCTTGCCCTGCCACGCCTCATCGCCATTGCCGAGACAGGATGGTCGCCTGCAAGCAAAAAGAATTTCGACGACTTCTGCCGCCGCGTAACAGCCGACAGCATTCTTCTTAATTACAACAACTACGAGTATGGACGCCACTTTATGACAAGTGAAAGTGATGACGATAAAATAATGCCACAAGCATCGACCGATGGCGATTGGCATTGGCATCACATTGTTACAGGCGCAACCGATGCTGCACGCGCAGGCCGATGTATCGAGCTTCTGCGCGAGGGAGCACCACAAATAGGAACAGGCAACGCCCGTGCAGGACGTCTGTGGAACGGTACAATAGCCGCCGAGGGCGAGGCTGCCTACGACTACCAACAGTGGGCACTCGTAGCCGACCCATCGAACCCCGGGAAATATGCCCTTGTGTGTAAAGCGCACCCCGAAGGCTCGATAAACAGCACCCCCACAGCAAGCAACAACACTGCACGCTGGGACTACGACAATAACAAACGCCACTACGACTTTATACTGGGCGAGGCCATATACAGCAAAAATGGCGACTACTACCGTTACAGCATCCGCAGCCAGAAAGCAGCAGCGGGAATGTATATGAATATGGCAGGAGCAGGACAAAACCACTCCATAAATATGTGGAGCGACCCCGCAGACGGTAACGGCGGTGTGTGGGAATTCCGCCCCATAGGCACACAACCCGAGGAATTGCAAATAGAGTACCCGCAAGAGGGCAGCTATGTAAGAATATCAAACAACGTACCCGCATTCTCGGGCTGGCGAATGGTTGACGACGGCAGTAACACCCTAATGGCAAAAGACGAGGAGTACAGCGCCGACGTATGGGAAATTACCGCATCGACAATAGAAAGCAACGGACAGTCGGTGGCACTGCGCAACGTAGCAACCGGCCGTTACATAAACAGCACAAGTGCCCCCATAACATTGGGCAGCACAGCCATTCAATTAAAGAATGTTTACAACGAACGCACAGGCGACTTTTCAATTATGGCAGGAAGCGAAGCCTTGTTCCCAATGCCCAAGCGGGCAACAACCCATCCGCAAACAGTGAATATAGGCGGCATATATCCGCAAGGCTCGGCGTGGATATACGAACCGGTCTATCAAATCACCTACGAATGCTTCGACCAAGATGGAAACAAAATAGGCACATACTACCACTCGTCGGCACAAAATGAGCCATACGAATGTGCAGCCCCCGAGATAAAGAATATGCGAGTAAAGAGTATCGAAACAAGCTCTTTTGCATCGCTCGACAGCCACAAAAGCGTAAAAGTTACCTACGAGCGCACCGCCTATGCAATAACCCTGCGCCACATTGAGAGCCGCGGCGGAATAATCCTTATCGAGGAACACAGCACCCCCATAGGCGAGAGTTTCAGCACTGCACAGAGCAGCACCCCGGCCTACTACACCCTAATAGACGAGAAAATGCCCGAACAGATAACCATGAGCTCGGACACAACAATTACACTCACATACAGCACCAATGCGCACATTGGATTCAAGGCGATAGGCAGCGCCGTTACAACAGTCGAGAATGGAAAGTCGTATCTATTCTTCAACAATAAGGACGACAACAGCCGCAACGGCCTGCTCAACGCATCAATTATAGGCGAGAACATACTCACCAACAACAGCGCAACCTCGGGCACCCCCGCATACGTGTGGTTCATCGAGGCATCGGGCAACTATTCAAAAGTAGTTAACGGCCTCGGATGCTACATTCCGGCACTCACAAAAGGCTCGGCCAACAAAGCAAGCAGAAACGGAGGAAACTTCAAATTCACAACAAACAGCAACGGCTCACTGAGCATAAAATGCAGCAACGGCCTCTATTGGAACGGCAACAGCGACCACACATTCACAGGTTGGAACGAGCCGCATCCTTTTATTGCCTACGAGTATATTGTACAACCCTATTTTACAATAAACATCACCTGCACCGACAGCGAGGGCAACACACTGCAAACAAGCAGTGCAATAATGGCAGCCGACGACAAATTCACCCTTAATATCCCGACAATAGAAGATTACATTTTCCAAAGCATCGAGGGAGCAACAGAGGGAGTAAACAGCGTCGATGGACACAAAGAAATTACCATTATCTACACATCGGCAACAGGAATCTCTAATATCGCGCCCGATAGCCCAAGCCCGACAGAAGGCACATTCGACCTTCAAGGACGCAAAATAACAACCCCCACAAAAAGAGGTATATACATCAGCAATGGTAAAAAAATCTTAATTACCAAGTAATAAAAACAAAAGAACATTAAAAACGGCAGCAAGCAACAAAAAAATGTTTCTGCCGTTTTTTAACAATTACGTAACTTTTATAACTTTGTCCATTATCACAAAACCATTAACCACAGATGGCTAAGAAAGAGGAACAGAGAGCAAAAAACGAATTATATATGCTCCAAAAGGCCGCCGAGCCACAAATCAAACAACTCGAAGGGGGAGTATTATATGAAATTATCGCGTCGGGCAATGGAGAGCGTCGGCCCACCCTCACAAGCGTCGTTACATTGCACTATCGCGGCACACTAATCAACGGTCGCGAGTTTGACAACAGCTACAAGCGCAATTGCCCCGAGGCGATGCGTGTGAGCGACCTCATCGCAGGGTTCGCCACCGCCCTGCAAAATATGCACACTGGCGACCATTGGAAAGTATATATACCGTGGCAGATGGGCTACGGCAAACGCTCAAGCGGCCCAATCCCCGCATTTTCGACACTAATTTTCGAGATTGAACTTATTGGCATAGCATAATAAAATGAAAAGAACAACACTAATCCTTCTGTTGGCTGCCACACTGCCAACAGCCTGCATAAAAGACGAAGCGCTCAACGCCGAGGCCGACATTCTATCAATAACACTGCCCCAAGAGATAGCAGTGGAGAATACCCCCGACTACTACCGCCCCTACGATAGTGATGCGCAGGCCTATCCACTGTCGATCGAGGTAGCATTCGGTACCGATCTTAGCGCCATCTCACCTACATTTGAGCTCACCCCCGGAGCCACCCTGAAAGTAATTGAAAAGGGCGATACAATAGAGACCGACTGCATCGACAGCCGCAAGCAAGACTTTACACAACCGGTGCGTTACATTGTAACATCCGAGAGCCGCAGATGGCATCGCGTCTATCTTGTAGATATTCACTACCCCGAGAATCGCGATATTCCCACACAATATCACTTCGAGAATGTAAAAAAACAAGACAATTACTACCTCTTTCACGATGCGGCCGATGGTTGCGCACCACTTACTTGGGCAAGCGGCAACCCCGGCTTCGCCCTTGCAGCACAATTACAAGGAATTACATCGCCTCACAGCTATCCCACCACAATTGACAGCAACGGTTACAGCGGCAATTGTCTGATGCTGCAAACGCTCCTCACCGGCGATTGGGGCACACGAGTAGGCAAGCCCATTGCAGCAGGCAATCTGTTTATGGGAACATTCTACCTGCCCACAGCATTGACAAACTCGCTAAACTCCACCCGCTTCGGCGTGCCTTTCAGACACAAGCCCACTCTGCTGACAGGATTCTATCGCTACACAGCTGGTAAGAAATTCTATGACGATGGCAACTACACCGACGAGAAAGATAAATTCAGTATATATGCAATGTTTTTTGAGAAGGGCGACGACATTCCATACATTGACGGGCACATACCCTCGAATAATTTCGAGCATCCACGAATGGTGGCAACTGCCCTTATGAACGAGAGTGAGAAGGTCGAGAGCAGTGAGTGGCGACGGTTCGAGATTCCATTCGACTACGAACGCTACGGCAAAAACATCGACCCCGACAAACTTGCTGCCGGGAAATATTATATAGCTGTGGTATTTGCATCGAGCAGCGGAGGCGACGAGTTTAAAGGCGCACTGGGCAGCACCCTGTACGTCGATGAGGTAGAATTATTGTACGAATAAATGAAATTGAATAATGAAAAAAATAGCAGCAACAATATTAGCACTGACAATAGGATGCCTCGCAGCCTCGGCGCAGGAAAATAGCAGAATATGGGACTTTGATGCAAAAGTGGGAATAAACATCGGAGGAACATCGCCCCTGCCCCTCCCTCGCGAGATACGCAAAATAGAGTCGTACTCACCACAATTCTCACCCACAATTGAGATTAACGCCACACGTTGGATTAACAGTCGCTGGGGCGTCAGCAGTGGCATTAGGGCCGAGAGAAAGGCGATGAGCACTCACGCACAGGTAAAAGACTATCGCACCGAGATTATCGGCGAAGGGGGTAACAAGCTGCGTGGAAATTGGACAGGCGACGTACACACAGACGTCGATAATTGGTACGTATGCGTTCCACTGCAAGCAGTCTATCGACTAAACAAGCACATAGACTTTACAGGCGGCCTATTCTTCTCGTACCTGATAGATGGTAGTTTCGAGGGGTATGTCAACGACGGTTATCTGCGCAAGGAGAATCCTACAGGCGATAAAATTGTATTCGATAAAAAAGATAGAGGAACATACGATTTTTCCAATGAGATAAACGACTTTTCGTGGGGAGTACAGGCAGGAGCACATTGGAACGCCACCGACCGATTAAAACTCTCGGCGCAACTGACTTGGGGCGTCAACGAGCTCTTTAAGAGCGATTTTAAGACCATCAGTTTCTCTATGTACCCCATCTACCTGAATATTGCGGCAGGCTACCGTTTCTGACAACATAAAATTTATTGCGACAGATAATAAAAATTGCAGCGCCACACTTTTTATGCGGCGCTGCAATTTTGTCATTATAAGACAGTTATTACTTTTTACCATAAAAGTCAACCTCTAGTTCACCAATCATAGGTACATCTTCGATAGAGATTGTAACATCAAGTTCTTTACCATTGCAATCGCCATCTATTGTAACAGGTATTTCGGCGTCGCCAAGCATTGCAACGCTAATTACGGTTGTACCATAAATTTCGTATGCAGTAGCAGCCTCATTCTTTGCAGCCGAACATTCAGCACTGATAGTGCCGATAGGCATTGGGCCATAAGAGAAATCCTTGAGCACCACTCTCACGTGCGAATCATCAACCTTTTCGACGGCAAGCTGCTCGTCAATTGAACTGCCCATAACATCGAGTGAGCCTTTGTAAGTACCAATAATATCGTTCAAGACAATAGGCTTGTCGGCATCGTTGTCATCATCGTCGCTGCTACAAGCAGTAAACATACACACGCTGCAAAGCGTCATAAAAAGCAGATAGAAATAATTCCTCTTCATAATAAAATAATTTTTATAAATATGGCTACTAAGGTAATAAAAAATTATACTATCCGCGTGCAAACAGAATGAGAAAAATTGTTATATTTCTCTTTTTTTAACAGTATCAGACTATTTCCGAAAGCGTTTGGTAACGGCGGCATAACCGCAACGACGACACAGAGGCTCGACGGCCGTGTGGCGCGTAAAGCCATCGTAGATGGCACGTGCACGCGGGGAGGCAAGAATTTCATTGAGCCCGGTCTCGAAAAGATTACCTAAGGTAATATCTCCCGCGTGGTCGAGACAACAGGGAACGACACTGCCATCGACAAGCACGCCTATCTGATTCCTAAGAGCATAGCAGAAAGCCTCATCCTCGGCATACTCGTCGCGCTCGGCATCGGGCCACTCGAACATTTTGTCATACTCGATGTAAAGATTCTCCTTGAGCCTCCAGCCATCGTGGCGCCGCGTCCACGGTTGCGACACATACTCGCCTATAAGCTCTAAAAGTCTGTCGTTGTTACTATCACTACCCCCCTCGTTCCAAAAACGCAATACAATGACAATCCCCTTTGATGCTGCTTCAAGGGAGAAATTCATTACCTCGCGAATATACTCCGAGGCGTCATTGTGGCTGTTGCCCTCGTGCGAGTGGAGCGATATTTGTATTTTGTGTGGATGCGCCTCAATAACCCCTCGGGCGTCCGCGAGCAGCGTGCCATTAGTCGTAAGCACAGGTACAAAACCCTTTACACGCGCAATATCGATGAATTGCGGCAACAGAGGGTGCAGCAACGGCTCGCCCATAAGGTGAAAATACAGAAATTTCACGTTGCCTTGCAGACGGCCTGTAAGCGTCTGAAACTCCTCAAGCGTAAGGCGATGCTTTGCTCTATCGGTCTTGGGACAGAAAAAGCAATTAAGATTGCAGACGTTTGTTATTTCAAGATAGCAACGGGTTATCATAGTAGCTCAATATTTAAAGCAGGTATTATCTCTGAGCATTTTTATGGAAAATATCACTATACGACACAAGAACAGGCCTAAAAAGCCCCTGTTTCAATTGCACAATTACAGTATCACCAACATTAACCTTACCGTGTAATTTTTCGCATATATCATTCCTAAAATATGTCGCGGAACCATCGCTCAATTCTAATCGAACATAATATATTGCCCCCTTTTTCCGGTGAAATTTCAAACAATTTTCCACCACAATTGCTTTACTATTGTAAACAATATTTTCATTGCCAAAAGAGTTGACATAACAGAACAACATCAGCAGCAAAAAGCCCGGAAAGAACGAAAAAAGCGCCTGAACGGTAATAAGCTCTAACCAAAGTTTATTTTTTTCTTTATTATTATCGCCACCTTTTTTTTCTCAAATTTAGAACGTAAAAAGATTTCAACAACAAAAGAAACAATACAGACTACAAAAAATACAATTACATCTATAAATTTAAAGTTAATAAAAGCAAAAGCATATAAAAGGAAGAAGAGAAAACAACCAGCACCTAATAGTGTGAACTTTTGCAGGTGAGCCCTTTTTGCAATATGGTTATATACTTTTTTTATTATCTTTTTTAAATATTTCACCAGCCTGCTTTCTCTGCTGCAAAATGCAAACAATGCAAGAAGAAAAGTGAATATAAAATCCCATTTAAATAGGAAAGTTAATGCCACTTTCATTAGCAACATAGTTACTACTAATAAGAAGAGCCCCAGCAATAAAACAAAAAGACAACCGAATTTCATATTTTTAAACATATTTTTCTATGATATTTATTTTTCAATTGTTAACCAAGATAGCAACGGGTTATCATAGTAGCCGACTTTTCAAATAAAAAAGATGAAGAAGTTTTAAACTTCTTCATCCTCAGTGACTCGCTTGGGGCTCGAACCCAAGACCCCATCCTTAAAAGGGATGTGCTCTACCTGCTGAGCTAGCGAGTCAACCTCTATGTGCCGTTAAGCGAGTGCAAAGATATGCAGTTTTTTTGTCCCCACCAAATTTTTACAAGAAAAAATTGCTCAAAAAAGTAAAATTCAATAAAAAAAGATAAAAAGAAGGAGAAAGAGAGCGTTTACAACCTAAAAATTGAACACAGCGCCTGCATAAAGCAATACTTATAACAACATTTTAACAGCGTTACAATTGATTATATCAAATGCTTTTGGTATTTTTGCACACAGTTTAATGCCGAAACAGACTACAATAATCTGTATTTATAGCACATTTTCTGTAAATACCTTTCACAAGAATAGACTTTTACAAAAAAAGAAACAAGCGAGCGGAAAATATGAAGTTTACTTCAATATTTTACACAGCGAGTGCAGAATATATTCGAGTTTACCTCAAATATTTAAAAAATAGATAAAAGAAAAATGAAAAAGATTAGCAACCCATTTCTGGAACTTATCGGCAAAGGTTACAATTGTTTCGCCTGCGCCCCCAACAATCCCTACGGACTTAAAATGGAATTTTACGAGGATGGCGACGATATTGTCTCTTTCTGGACACCCGGCGACAATTATCAAGGCTGGTTGAACACACTGCACGGCGGCATTCAAGCTACCCTGCTCGACGAGAGTGCCGGATGGCTCATTACCCACAAATTCCAAACATCGGGAATGACTACGAATTTAAATGTAAAGTATAAAAAGCCTATTCCCACGGGTAAAGATATTACGCTTGAGATTCGTGCTCGTGTAAAACAGGTGAGGCGCAATTTTGTATATATCGACGCTTCTATCGCACATAATGGCGAGATTTGTTCGGTGGGCGAGCTCACCTTCTACTGTTTCCCCAAAGAGGTTGCACAGAAGGAGTTTCACTTCTCGGGTAGCAAGACCGAAGAGTAATTGCAAACAATTAGGCGTCATTAGAGTTAATGACGCCTAATTGTTTATTCCTCAATTCCCGAGAATTCTACAAATTCATTTATCTCCTCTACTCCTACATCGGTAAAGTCGTATAGATGCACTCCGCAACAGGGTCGCCCTTCATCAATGAAATTCACCCACACCTGCCAACGTAATATACGCTCCACTTTATTGGCAATACCGCCATCAGTATCAAGATAGCCATCGGCAACAAGAAGCGCATTAAATTCCTCGACAAAGCCCTCGATACGAAAATCGCCATATTCTATAAAAGAATTTTCCTCGCACGATAGATACAAAGAGACGACTGCACTGTTTGCATCCTGCTTGTCTGTACAACGCGAAATTGCAGAGAGAAAATCACAACTGCACGTATGGGAGTAGAATTTTTCAAAGTTGTGTTTCTGCATAATTCCAGTGGGTTAATTGGTTAAATATTCTTCAGACACAGAACATCAAGCATACTCTGTGCCAGTTTTTTTCGATTATAGTCTAATGCCAACCTCTGCCCGCCTTTACGACACTCGTCATATAGTTGTTGCGAGGCAAAGAGTTTATCTAACTTATCTAAAAAGTCGGCCTTATCCTCGGGCTCATAGAAAAGTCCTGCACCATACTGCTCGACTATCGAACGTGCCTCGCCATCTACTCCCAAAAGAATGGGTACCCCCATCGCTGCTGTCTCAAAAATCTTAGATGGAATTACGGTGGTGAACAGCGGGTCGCGGCGCAGGTTTATGAGTGCCGCATCTTGAAGCGCCACATACTCGGCTACCTTGTCTTTGGGCACAGAGTCGAGCAGCACCACATTTTTAATATTTTCATTCTTTATTTTTTGTCTTATTTTCTCTTTCTCGGCACCCTCGCCCACAATAAGCAATGAATAATCGTGCTTGTCCTTTATACAATCGAGCAAAAAGTCGAGTTTATGCGCCATCCCAAGAGTGCCGATATATCCGAGCACACGCTTACCTTCAAGCCCTAATGAGCGCAGTAACTCCTGTGATTTTTCGCGTGGAGTGAATCGTTCAAGGTTGGCACCGTTCTTTACCACAAAGATTTTATCGGCCGATATTCCTTTTTTAACAATTTCGCGTTTGAATGAATCGGTAACTACCACTATTTTAGATGCCGAACGATAACACCATAGTTCCTCTTTTGAAAAATATTTCAGAACAATTCCATCGTTCATTGCACCGACAGTTTTAATTGAATCGGGCCAAAGGTCGCGCACCTCCATTACCCACGGTTTACGTTTAAAGAAACTTAAAGTGCGTCCCGAAAGAGCTGTAAAAAACTGTGGCGATGTTGCTACGATAATATCACACTCGCAGAACAAACCATTCAAAAAAGATGTTATCGAGAAGCTGATGTAATCAATAATTCTCTTTAGGAATCCACTGTTCGAGGTTATGTATGTCCACACACGAACCACTTTTATTCCATCTATCCACTCGGTTCTCTTCCACGAGTTTTTATAACCATCATAAACCTTACCAATAGGGTAATTGGGGAAACAGGTTATAACAGTTACCTCGTGTCCGGCAGCAACCCACTCGCGACAATGTTCGTATGTTCTTGTTGCGGGCGCATTAACCTCGGGTGGGAAATTATCTGTCAAGAATAGTATCTTCATCGGCTTATTTGTATTTGCAGCAAGCACTCCTTTTTATTCCTTTTAACGATTTTTCTTGTTTTTTATTGTAAAAAAATACAAGAAAGTAGAAAAAAGCGCACAACCTCTCATTCTGTTTGTTTAAAAAGGCTAACAACTATCTGCAAAATGTATTTTTGTACAACAAAACGCGCGAAGATACAAAAAAAGTACCAATATACAATATATCGATACTTTTGAAAGTTATTTTTACAAATAATAGACACAGAATATCGCAACTACGGCATATTATCGGGCCTCTACATTGACTAACTCACACATTTTTTACCGTCTTATACAATATCTTATAGCCCACCGCCGCCACTACTATTGACATTATGGGACTGAGAATATTAAAAAAACAATATGGAAAATAGGCAAATGTCGATATTCCCAGCACAGTACTCTGCGCAATTCCGCAACTATTCCACGGAATAAGAACCGAGAGTACCGTTGCCGAATCTTCGGTTGCCCTGCTCAGCACTCGTCGGTCAATACCCAAACGATCGAATCCCTCTTTATTGAGGTCGCAAGTAAGAATTATTGACATATATTGGTCGGCCGTACACAGATTGAAAAAGAAGCCCGAAAAAACAGTTGTCGAGACAGCACCAACCACTCCTCGTACCCCTTTTAAGATAGTCCGAGTAATGACACTCGCCATCCCACTACCCATAAGCACGCCGCCAAAGCACATTGCCGAGAGAATGAGCCATATTGTATTCAACATTCCGGCCATACCACGCGTGGAGACAAGAGCGTCAAGCGTGGCATTACCCGTTTGTATTGCAGTTGCGTTGCACGATGCTGTCAGAACAGCATTGACCGAAGCCGTAAAAGCATTATCGCCCTCCTCGCTCAAATGCGCAACAACGTCGGGCTGCGCGATAAGCATCGCAACAGCTGCCGCCACCATCGACACAAAAAGAGTGATGAGCACAGGCACACGTCTAACAATGAGCACAAAGGTTACAAAAGGCACAAGAAGCAGCCAAGCACTTATGTTAAACGTCCCGCACAGAGCCTCGGAAAGAGTATCGCCCGCAGCCTCGACCCCCTCGTACATACACACTCCTGCAATCGAGTAAATAACAAGAGCAAGCAGCATCGAGGGAATAGTAGTATATAAAAGATAGCGTATGTGCGAGAAAAGCGTTACCCCCGCCGTCGATGAAGCAAGCACTGTTGTATCGGACAATGGCGACATTTTATCACCAAAATAGGCACCCGAGATTACAGCTCCGGCCGTCCACCACGCAGGAAAACCCAGCGAATAGCCAATGCCCATAAACGCCACTCCTATTGTGGCACAAGTAGTCCACGAGCTTCCGGTAACAAGGCTCACCACCGCAGAAATTAAGCACACAGACGGAAGAAACACCGCCGGGTGTAACACCTGCAAGCCATAATATATCATTGTGGGGACAACACCGCTCAGCATCCACGTACCCGAGATTGCCCCAATGAGCAGAAGCACAAGGATGGAAATTGTCGAGGCCTCGACACTCTTCACGATGCGCTCCTCCATCGCACGCCAACGCACACGATAAATACCCATTGCCAGCGACGCAGCAACGGCCGCAGCGACGAGCATAGCCATCTGGCTGCCTCCTGAGAGAATATCCCCATCCGTACACACGACCACAACAATCAATATTGCCGACAGCACAGCAATAGGCAGAAGCGACACAAAAAGCGATGGGGTCTTATCTTTAAAAGATATTTTATTCATAAACAATTGATTAAACTAAAAGCGGTTGCCTATAACAACTCTTCGATATTTTGTAACACTGCACCGGGATAATAATGTTCCAGAATTTGAGTAAAATTATATCCGCGTTCACCCATCATAGCTGCACCAATCTGACAAAGGCCTACTCCGTGTCCCCACCCTGCGCCTTTAAGCACAAAAGAGAGATTGCCGTCGGCATCGGTCTCTTTATCGACCACAAAAGCCGAGCTGTAAAGATGCGACGGCGACAACCAACGTCTTATTTCAAGCTCCTTACCCACAATTACAGTGCGCCCGGTACCCACAATGCGCAGCCGCACTAAACGTCCCGAGGCGGCACGCTCTACCGGCTGTAAGTCTATTATCTGCCCGAAAGAGAGGCCCGAGCGCATCTCAATGAGCCTCGTGAGTTGTTCCCGAGTGTAGCGCACCTGCCAACGATAAAAATCATTAGTCTCGCAATCGTATCCTTTGAGCACCTGTGCAAGCACAGCTCTTTCAGTTGTATTACAGAAGGCTGTGGGCGAGCCCTCTATCCAACGACGCGCAGCAGCCTCATCGGTAAGGTCGCAAAAATCGCCCTTATCCTCGCTATCGCGAAAAGCCTGCAAATAGTCATAATCGACATTCTCCCAACAGGCCGAAAAGCGCTCGGTAGCCCCGCCGCAACACTTACTGAAGCGAGCATCGCACACTCGTCCATTATGGGCAAGCACAAGGTTCGACGTTGCCTCAACGGCCCTACGCACCTTCTCGTTGCAACACGAGGGAACTCCCTGATAGCGCTGACAATGGTCGTCGGCGCACAGGTCGAAGAGTTTGTGATTTTCGCGAGCATACCAACGTATTATTTGCTCATCATCCTCGTAGCCCAATGTCGCAGACGTCTCTATTTTACAGCGCACGAGTTGCGCATAAAGCCAACTGCGCGATATTACAGTGTGAGCCTTCAGAAACTCGGGCGAGGCTGTCGGCGACATCTCGGACGAGATTACACTCTCAAGGTATTTTTCGACCGAGAGGGTGTTTACGGCCCTCACCTCACCCTCCTCGACTATAAAACGAAGCTCGCCCTCAAATGTCTGATTCTGTGTGCGTTGCCAATGAAAATCGACCCCGATAATTACATTATACAGCGTAAAGCGAGCATCGTCGGATAGTGGTACGAAAGCAAGTCTGCTGTAACGGGCCGAACCAAAAAGAAGAGCTCCGTCGCACTGCTCGACCGAATATTTTCCGTCGGCAATAATCTCGCCGCCGAACGTATATCCCCCCGAAAGCAAAAATTCAATTTTAGGCGCGCGCAAAATGCCAATATTCACTTTTCTCATACTCGACGACCTTCTTGCAGACGTTCAATTACCGCCTCAATCTCTTCGGGCGAGAGCGTTACCTCTTTTAAAATATTGTGTGCCTCGCAGCTTGTAATATTCTCAAAATCCTCGGTACGGGGAACAATCATCAACGAGCACATATCGAGCAGTCCCGGGCTTATGAGACGCTGCGCATCACCATCGGCTGTGTAGCAGCAAGGACGATGCTTGGCACGCGGAAAGACAACTGTCAGCCACCCTTCATCGGGACGATAGATTGTTACCACATTTACACGAGGCTCGGCAGCCTCACCACTGCAAGGGAGCGCCTCGACCAGTGCCTGCATAAGAGCCGTTGACGATGAAATCTCCACTGCATCAATAACAAAGATTGGCACAAGGTAAGAGGTTGACAAATAAAGAATAGAGCGTCCCTCTACCATCAGCGGTTCCATATTTTCAAAGGCTTTTTCGGCCCACTCGCCACCAAAGAGAGGAATATCAGCTGCACAAACAGCCTGAAGGTGAGCGTGGTCGGGTGCCGAAGCTCCGCACTGTGCACCGTTATAAAAAAGTGCAGCCCCCTGCCAATCGCGGGCAAGCGTGAGCATATCCCAATAGAGAGTGTTCAGCCTCTGCGGAACGTGCCTCTTGAGCGGCAGCGTAAAGTGTCGAGGCAGAATGGGGAAAGGATTCACAAGAAGTTCTACGTCGAAAAGCGCATCGAGCTTTATCTGTGCATCGGGACGATTAGCGGCACAAAGGAAGCAAGGACGACTATCAACTGCCGCCTTATCGACTTTTGCCGCCGTTGAGACAATGCGTGCGGGATTATGTTGCAGCGTTATTCCACAATCGAGTTTTTTTATTTTCACAGCGTCGAGTGCTGCGAAACGCTCGGCAGCCTCGCTCCACTGTACCAGCTGACGGGTAAAGAAGCTATCTTTTTCGTTGCTCGACACGCGTTGCAGAGAGGCGATAAGCGCCTGCCTTGCTTCGAGCTCGGCCGTACGTAGCGAGTCTTTATACGTATTATGAGCGTTAATCTTTGCGTGCGAGAGTGCAGCATCCGAGTTACCCTCCCAGCGTCGGCACAGATAAAGCACGTCATATATGCGCCCTATACGATAATTACGCGAAATTTGCAGCCCCACGGCATAATCCTCGCCATAGCTCACATTAGGGAAGCCCACGGCACGCACTACGGGAGTAAAGAATGCTCGGGGAGCTCCCAGACCGTTTATACGCAGGGCATTGTTACGCCCATTCTCCTCGCTCCACTCACGATGGTCTATTACACCCGGAGGCAACGTCTCAAGATTAAAATTGCATATTCTGTATGTACCCACAATCATAGCACACTGCTGATTGTAAAATTCATCGACAATGCGCTGCAAAACTGTATCGTCGCTGTAAAGGTCGTCGCTGTCGAGCTGAATTGCGAAGCGTCCGCACAAAGAGCTGTTTACCGCATAATTCCAGCAACCGCCTATCCCAAGGTCGGTGCGTTCGGGAATAAGGTGGCACACTCGCTTGTCGGCAAAAGCATCTATCACACTGCCCGTTCCGTCGGTCGAGTGATTATCGACAACAAGAATATTAAATGGGAAATTGGTTTTTTGAGATAGTATCGACCCTATCGCATCGCCAATGGTAGATACGCGGTTAAGCACCGGAATAACCACCGACGCCTCGACGGGAAAATCGCCCGCAGCAAGGTCAATATCACAATATTTATATGGCGGAAGATAGCCGCCTATACGTCGCAAATGGTCGGTGCAGACAGCCTCCATTTCAATCTGTACGTTGCGCTGCGCGGGGTTGACATAATCGAATTGTTTCTCGCCGCTTTTACGTGTATCGACCTCATTTTCAACATACAAATTACGGGGCAGATGCTGCAATCGTCCCACGCGGCTGAGTGCCAGACGCAACTGATAGAACCCTGCATACTGACAAGCGTTAAGCCCCTGCACCGCATACTCCTTGAGTGCCTCGGTGCGCACAACCACCAACGAGCCAAAATCAAAATCGTTTCTGAGGCTGCCTGCCTGATAATCTATCGTTGGCGCCTCGCACAGCAGGCCGTCAACAATTTTAGAATAGTCGCAATAGAGCATCGAGGCATCGGCCTCCATTGCGCCACACATCAGTTCAAGTGCTTCGGCCGACGGATAATCGACAAGCTCCTTCAACTGAAAAATCACATAGGATGCCGACGCGCGTCGAGCCGCATCGACAAAGACAGCACTGCCCGAGAGTGAATCGACCTCAATGGCTGAGACTTTCGAGGGGAGATTCTCGGGAACATTCCCCTGAGCACACCACAAATATATTCTCTCGACCTTATCGCAGGCTGCAAGAGCACTCAAAGGCTCAATTGCACCCAAGGGACAAGGCATAAACATTTCATATTTTACGCTATCCATTGTTGTAATATTTTTGCGAAAATAGTAAAAAAAGAGCTATCGTGCCCACAAAAGAAGCATAGTTTTATACTGCAAGAGACGAAAAAGTTGCAATACGACAAAATTAAACAGTCTGAAAGAAAAAAATCTCACACTTTTTATCTACCTTAGTGCAATAATTTAATAAAAAGAAGAGCGATAAACATATATGAAAAGAACAGCATTTTACATTCTTACCCTTTTGCTCATATTCTCGGGCGCAGCAAAAGCACAATCGGACAGATACAAGACATTGGCTCAACAGATTACACAGGCGTGCAACAGCGACTATCAACGTGCACAAGAAATTTACCGTTGGATATGTGCCAATATAAGCTACGACCTTGACGGCAAGGCCAACAGCGCCGAAAAATGCTTTAAATTACGTCGAGGCACAAGTCAGGGTTACTGCCAACTATATGTCAGATTGGCACAAGCCGTGGGATTAAAGCCCACCATAGTGATAGGAAAAGCAAAAGTTGAACAAGCTATCAATGGCCACTGCTGGATATTTTTAGAGTGCGACGACAATCAACTGCTCATCGACCCAATGTGGGGCTCGGGAAGCATCAGCAATAAAGAATTTGTGCGCAGCAACGACGAGACGTGGTTCGACGTTGCCCCCGAGTGGATGATATTCAGTCATTTTCCACAGGACAAAAAATTTCAGCTACTGAAGAAAAAAATAAGCGAGGAGCAGTTTCAAGAGCTACCCCTACTATACCCCTACGCCGAGAAATATGGGTTCAACGCCGTAAAGATACTACATTATACAAGTGAGAGCAAAGCGGGAGTGCCCACAATATATCCGCCCACCGATGGGTTAAACATCGAGGCGGTGGATGTTCCATTATGCGACACACTGCAAGTGGGCAATGCTTATAGCTTTACATTAAAGAAGAAAAGCCCCCATAAAATAATGCTCATCTGTGGCAGCGAATATGTTACCGAGGATATGTGGCAACGCAGCGACAGCATCTACACACTTACCTACCGTCCCTTCAAGACCGAACATATGAGCCTCGCATTTGAACGCGACGCAGCCGGAACATATTCTTCGTTCATAGAATACCCCATTGCCACCCCCACCCGTGCCCAACTCGACACACTCGAAAAATACCGCCCTCTTGCGACCGAGGAAGTGCGTAATTTTACCGCCACAAACATCGAGATTTTGGAACGTATGAAGATTGATGGGCACAAACTGCTCAAAGGCATAAGAGACAAAGAGATAAGCTCACTGCCACAATTCTTCAGCGACTGCAATTTCGAGATTATAGACATCCCGCTTTCGGGCACATTGGAAGCGGGCAAGGAATATTTATTCAAGATACGTCCGCTTTCAAAAGGCGATACGTGGCTCATAAGACACGGCCACAAACGCTTCCGCCGCTGGACAATTGATCCCGAGAGTGGCGTGTACGAGATTACAGTCCGTCCGACAGAAGCAGGCGAGCTTGAGCTTACGGTAATTCCGTCCAACGACAAAGGATTCTACCACAGTTGTATAAAATACGAGGTTAAATAATCTATATCAAGAAGCTGTTTAAAATTTATTATAAAAAGATATAATATAGCACACAAGCTGATGGTTTTTACATCCGGCAGTGCCTGTTTCTCACTTTTTTACACTATCTTCGCAGAAAATTTTGCCCACACAGATGGAGAATTGCAAGATGAAACTTTTGGGAATGACACTCCCGCAAATAAAAGAGGCTGTTACAGCAGTGGGAATGCCTGCATTTACAGCTAAACAGATAGCCGACTGGGTCTATAAGAAGCGTGTGCACACTATCGACGAGATGAGCAATATTTCGCTTAAAAACCGCGAAAAGCTCTCACAACTTTTCTCTCCCGGCTATGCAGCCCCCGTCGAAGCTATGCGCTCGATTGATGGCACAATAAAATACCTTTACAAAGTAGATAACGACCATTATGTCGAAGCAGTATATATTCCCGATGGCGAGCGTGCCACATTGTGCGTATCGTCGCAAGTAGGTTGCAAGATGAATTGCCTGTTTTGTATGACAGGCAAACAGCGTTACACAGCCAATCTTAGTGCAAACGAGATTATCAATCAGATATTTGCACTACCCGAATTTGAAAAGCTCACCAATATAGTGTTTATGGGAATGGGCGAGCCCTGCGACAATCTTGACAATCTGTTACAGGCAATAGAAATACTGACAGCCGACTATGCAACAGCGTGGAGTCCCCACCGTCTAACAGTATCGTCGGTCGGAGTGCGCAAAGGGTTGAAGCGTCTGCTCGACAGCGGCGACTATCATATAGCAATCAGCCTGCACCACCCCGACCCTGTGCGTCGCAGCGAAATTATGCCGGCCGAGCGCGGCTACTCGATAAATGAGATTGTAGAATTGTTAAAAGAGTATGACTTCAGCCACCAACGCCGTCTGACATTCGAGTATATAGTGTTTAAGGGTGTAAACGACAGTCAGGCACACGCACGCAAACTGTTGCGACTACTCACAGGGCTCGACTGCCGCATAAACCTCATACGCTACCACGCAATTCCCGGTGTGCCACTCGAAGGAGTAGATGGCGAAGCAATGACACGTCTGCGCGACTACCTTACAGCAAACGGAATATTCACGACAGTGCGTGCCTCGCGCGGCGAGGATATTTTTGCAGCGTGCGGAATGTTATCAACAAAAAAGCAAGAAGATAATAAATAATTAAAATACAACCCATTATGAAAAAGTTATTCTTAACATTAGTATCTGCAATAGTATTAGTTGCTTGCGAAAGCGACGGGCCTACACTGTTCAAGCCCTCGTCGAGTGGACTACCATACGAAGTGCTTGTTGTATGCGACGATGCTATGTGGGAAGCTCCTGCCGGTCGTGCCCTGTACGATGTATTAGACACCGATATTCCCGCAATCCCCCAACCCGAGCGCTCGTTCCGCATATCGCACACAACACCCGCCGGCTTCAGCAATTTATTAAAGCCCTTCCGCAACATTATAAAGATTGAGGTAGATGAGCAACGATACACACAAACAAAATTCAAATTCACACGCGACGTGTACTCTTCGCCCCAAGTAATCTTCACCATACAATCACCAAGCGAAAAAGAGCTACAAGAATACATTCAAACCAAAGGTCAAACAATTATAGACTTTTTCACCTCGACCGAGATGAACCGCGAGCTCAAACGCTTGGAGAAACCCAACGCACACAATGCGCGTTTCTTGGACAGCCTGCGCACAAAATTCGGTTGCGAGATGTACGTCCCCATCGAATTACAGAATATAAAGAGCGGAAAAGACTTTATATGGGTATCGGATATGCAGTCGGTGAGCAGTGTAATTTTAAGTTTTGTCGTTTACAGTTACCCCTACACCGATGTAAGCAATTTCACATTAGAGAATTTCCTTCAGAAGCGCGACTCTATTATGAGAGCCAACATACCCGGTGGCCGCCCCAACAGCTATATGAAGACCGAGCACGACTATGTAGCAATGAAAGAGACAGAATTCCGCGAGCGCTATATGCAAGAGGTGCGCGGCCTATGGTCGATGGAAAATGATGCAATGGGCGGTCCGTTTGTGTCGCACAGCGTAGTTGACGAGGTTAACAACAAAGTAATTGTAGCCGAGGCATTTGTATATGCAGCAAGCCGCAAAAAGGGCGACCTTATACGCAAGCTCGAAGCAGCACTTTTCTCGCTACGTCTGCCGGCCGACAAGGCAATAGCCGCCAGCACACACATTCCCGAGATTGTAATCGAGGAGACAACCGACAGCAGTAATATACAGAAATAAATTCACACAAGAATCCTTAGAAGCTGTTTGAATTTATATCGTTAAGTTTTTATAGGCCAAGAACCGGTAGTTTTATTATTTTTTGAGGACGGGTAGGCAGCCTCAAGTAACCGAGTAAAAAAATAAAACAGTCATTTTTGAATATAAAAAACAACGAAACAGCAGCCTCTAAGATAACATAAACTTTTTTAGAAATTTAAACAGTTTCTTACTCATATTATGAACGATAAGCGTAAAATAAGAGTCGGAATAACACAAGGCGACATTAACGGCATTGGTTACGAGGTTATATTCCGCACATTTGAAAACAGCGAAATGTACGAAATTTGTACACCCGTCGTCTATGGCTCGCCCAAACTCGCTGCCTATCATCGCAAGGCACTTGAGATAGATGTAACATATAACGCAGTAGAGACACCAAGCGACATACAGGATGGCAAGCTCAATATAATAAATTGCAACAGCGACAATATAATAATAGAGCTTGGCACTGCGACAAAAGAGAGTGGCGAGGCAGCCTATCAGGCATTGGAAAGAGCCATAAAAGATTATCAAGAAGGAGTAATAGACCTATTGGTAACAGCACCGATAAACAAAAACACCATTCAGAGCGAAGACTTTAACTTTCCCGGACACACCGAGTATCTTCAGGAGCGATTGGGCAACGGCCAAAAATCGTTGATGATACTTTGCAGCGACGAGGTGCGATTCGCAATTGCAACGTCGCACCTGCCACTGCGCGACGTCCCCGAGGCCATCACCCCCGAGCTTCTTGAGGAGAAACTGACCATCTTCGACCAAAGTCTGAAAGAGGATTTTAACATCGACGCTCCCAAAATAGCCGTACTCTCACTGAATCCACATTCGGGCGACAACGGCCTCTTGGGCAAGGAGGAGATTGAGACCATAATCCCCACAATAAACAAGATGAGCAGCGAGGGCATCCTATGCTACGGCCCATTTGGAGTCGATGGCTTTATGGGCAGCGGTAAATACAAAGCCTTTGATGGAATATTGGCAATGTATCACGACCAAGGCCTCACCCCGATGAAACTGCTTGCAATGAGCAACGGAGTAAATTTCACCGCAGGACTTCAGGCGGTGCGCACCTCACCGGCCCACGGTGTTGCCTACGACATTGCAGGGAAAGGCTGTGCCGACGAAAATTCCTTCCGTCAAGCTATCTACACGGCGATAGATATTTTCCGCAACCGCAAGCAATACAATGAAGCACGCCGACACCCGCTGCGTAAGCTCTATTTCGAGAAACGCGACGACAGCAACCGACTGAATCTGCAAGCCGAGGAGTAAAGCAATGGACTACGCCATAATTGCCGCAGGCGAGGGTTCGCGATTGGCACAAGAGGGCATCAATTATCCCAAGCCCCTTGTACCATTGAACGGTGTACCCCTTATCGAGAGGCTCATAAGGATTTTTGCACGCCACAATGCCCACTCGATAAACATAATCATAAACAGCCGACAGCCCGAGACACACAAACTGCTCACAGAGCTCAGCACCCATTTTCCACTGAACATCGTTGTAAAGGACACACCAAGCTCAATGCACAGTATGTACGCCCTTGCGCCCTATCTGCGAGAGGGTAAATTCTGCCTCACAACAGTAGATACCATCTTCGGCGAGGAACAGTTCGGCGCTTACATTGAAGCATTTGAAAAGAGCACAAGCGACGGGCTTATGGCTGTTACCGACTTTATCGACGACGAAAAACCGCTTTATGTAAGCACAACCCCCGACCTGCGCATTACAGGCTTCCACGACACCGCCCCTGAAGACATCCGATATATCTCGGGCGGAATATATGCACTAACCTCCGCGTCGTTAGAGACGCTTGAGCGCTGCATAGCAACAGGAAACTCACGTATGCGCAATTTCCAGCGGCAGCTTGTGGCCGACGGATTCAAACTCGACGCCTACCCCTTTGGGAAAGTCATTGACATTGACCACGCCGAGGACATTAAAAAGGCGCAACTGTTTATAAAAAGCCTTTAACCATATTTTCAAGCAGCACGATGAAGATTGCAGCCATAGAGCGCAGCCCACTACACTCCCCGGGAATGGTCGAGAACGACCGTGCAATCCTTGGAGCAACTGCACATAAACTGATGCAGGCCGGACACAGCGTGCACATAATGAACAGCTCCCCCACCGACAAAAAGTATGATGCAGTTGTCAGTATGGCACGCGACAGCGATACACTCGACGCGTTGCAAGGGCTCGAAGAGTACGGCACAATAATACTCAACAGCCCCACAGCCGTCAGACGTTGCTCGCGCAATCTGTTTACCGAGATTCTTGCACTGAACAGAATCCCGCAACCACAGTACAGCATCATAGAGAGCAGCCGGCCACCCGCCGAGGGTTATCCACTGTGGTTCAAACGTGCCGACGGCTGGTCGTGCCACCCGCAGGATGTATCATTTGTACAGAGCCCCGACAAGGCTGCCGAGGCCATAAAAAGTATGCAGGCACGAGGCATCGACCGCATCATTTGCAGCAGGCACATTGTCGGCGACATAATAAAATTTTATGGTGTATCGGGCACTAAAGCCTCGCAAGCTCTTTTCCGTCTGCACTACCCCAACGTCGAAAAGACAAAATTCGGATTAGAAAAACACAACGGCCCGTGCTGCAACCATCCGTTCGACCCTGTCGAGCTGCAAGAGACAGCCTTTGCCGCAGCCCGCGCAATAGGGCTCGATATTTTCGGAGGCGACTGCATTGTCTCGTCCGACGGCAAGATACACATTATAGATATTAACGATTTTCCCAGCTTCACAGCCTATCGCAACGAAGCGGCCGAGGCCATTGCATTATTAACAATAGAAAGAGTAAAAGAAAAAAATGAACGAAGAGGATAAAAAAGCCTACGAAGCATCAATAAAATCGCGAGAGACCGAGGAGTTTCTCGACCTATGGTTCTACCGCCCCATAGGATTCCGCTGCGCACTCTTTTTTCGCAATCGAGGGGTGCATCCCAACGTCGTAACCATAATATCAATATTCTTGGGGGCAGCTGCAGGAATATGTTTTGCGCAAGAAAATCTTCGTTGGAACATTCTTGGAATACTGCTTCTGATGTGGGCCAACCTATACGACAGTACCGACGGACAGCTTGCACGCATCACCGGGCAAAAAACCCGCTGGGGACGCATCCTCGATGGCTTTGCAGGCGATGTGTGGTTCTTCTTTATATATGCAGCAATTGCAGTGCGCACCACATTCGACCCCATCCCGTTTGCCCCTGAATATCAATGGGGTGTGCTGATATGGATACTCTGCTCATTTGCAGGCTTTTGGGTACACGGCTCACAATGCCAGCTTGCCGACTACTATCGTAACATACACCTTTACTTTATGAACGAGCGTAACGGCAACGAGTTTCACAACTCCGAGGCGCAACGCCGCGCTTTTCAGGAGACGCCGTGGCGCGGAAACTTCTTTTGGAAAATATTTCTGCACTTTTACGTTGCCTACACCGAGAATCAAGAGCGTATGTCGCCAAAATTCCAACAACTTATGGCTCGGATAAAAGAGAAATATGGCAACAACGTACCACACGAGTTGTGCGAAGAGTTTTGCACCGGCAGCCGTCCGCTAATGAAATACACCAATATACTCACATTCAATTCACGCTTTATAATGCTGTGGCTGACAATGCTTATTGGAGAATTGTGGCTCTATCTGTTCTTTGAACTTGTGATACTGATGATAATATTCCTATATATGCAGTACAAGCACGAGCAATTGAGCCTGCGAATAACACGTAAAATAGAAGATGGCTATGAGTATCGTTAAAGGCATAATACTTGACTACGGCGGCACGATAGACACCAATGGCATACACTGGGCCGAGGTTATCTGGGAGCAGTATCAAAAAGTCCGTGTCGAGATTGACAAACAACTCTTTCGCGAGACATACGTGCACGGCGAGCGCACCCTTGCCCGCGTGCCAATCGTTAAGCCCTGCGACACGTTTCGCACCCTGCTCGATAAGAAAATAGCCATACACCAAGAGTATCTCGATGGCAAAATGAGCCGTGAACAACAAAAATCCATTGCCCGAGGATGCTACCAAAAGGTACTCGACACGATGCAGGAGACGCGCTACGTAGTCGAGCAACTGTCGAAGCGCTACCCGATGGTGCTTGTAACAAACTTTTACGGAAATATGCCTGTGGTACTTAAAGAATTTGCCCTTGACAAGTATTTTATAAAAATTGTAGAATCGTCGGTTGTAGGGCTCAGAAAACCCGACCCCGCACTATTCTCATTGGGTGTCGAGGCGCTATCACTCGAACCACAAGAGATTATGGTAATAGGCGACTCGTACCGCAAGGATATATTCCCATCGCACACATTAGGCTGCCTGACAGCGTGGCTCAAAGGCACAGGTTGGGAGGCCGAGAGCCCCCTGCCCGATGCACAGCCCACCGCAACAATAAGCAGCCTCGCCGAGCTTCTCGACATTCTATAACCCTGCCCCGACACATAAAAACACAAACAATAAAGGCTGCCCGGTTGTTATAATGGGAAAAACCATTAAACAACTGAATTATGAGAGCTAAACTAACCATCCTGCTACTTACATTATCAATCTGTACAATAATCCACGCACAAGGCATAAGCCCCGAGAGCTACAATATACACCACAGCGACAGTTGCTGGTACGTAACAATGAATTATCGCATAGCTCAAATGCCCAAGGACGATGAGCTCATCCTCATCACACAAATATGTTGCCCCGACACCTGTATAAACGACAGCACCCGACGCTTTCAAGGCAAGCGATACGCAAAAAAATACCTCAAAGAATATGGGCAGCTGCCCCCATTGAGCCTTGCGGGTTACAACAGTTACACAATGATAATCCCCGAGCAAATGGTAAGCGACACGCTCATAGGAGTTACTTACAGTGAATACACCTCCCCCGATGGCACGGTCGGTGCACTCGACACAACCGAAATTATACTGCCCCGTCCGGCCACGTTAAGTTGTCATCCGATACATAATCGCCCCACACAATCGGATATATTCGCTCGGTCGCACCCCTACGTCAGAAACATTACCGAGTATGCCGTGCTCGACGGTGCAACGGCGCACATCCCCACAAACCCCACGGGGCACGTGCATTATGCGATGAACAGCCGGCATCTCGACCTCAACTATCAGAATAATGCCTCGACGATAGACAGTCTTGTGGCTGCAATCTCCACGCTTATGGGCGATAAGAATGCACAAGTGCAGTCGATACAGATTGTAGGATATACCTCGCCCGACCGTGGCGACGAGATTGTTCCCAAATTGGGCTACAAGCGTGCTGTGGCGCTGCGCGACCATCTGCAACACAAGTGCAACCTACCCGACAGTGTGTTCGAGGTAGCCGACGGCGGCAAACATTGGCATCAAATATATGCCAATCTGGCAACGCAACAGAGCCCCACAAGCGACACACTCGCCCACCATCTGATAAACGAGCCCAATGTAAAAAAGCGCCTCGCCACACTGCGCAACTACAATGGCGGGCAAGAGTACCGAAGAATATGCAGCGACAGCAGCCATCTGCATCGAGGCGCCTGCTGCACACGCATTTATTATCATAATCTAAGCGACAGCAGCACACAGAGGCTCAACCACATTGTCGCACAGTTGTCGAGTAACCCACAGCCCGACTATCCCTCACTGCTCGCAGAACTTAAAAAGTTTACCGACGACCCCCGCGCACTAAATCTTATAGGTATAATAGAACATCGTCTGCACCATCGTTCGGCCGCAGCCAAAGCCTTTAAGAAAGCCGCACTGATGGGCGACGAGCAAGCAGCGGCCAATATGGACATTTTGGGGCTGAGTATGGATTAAGGGATTCTGTGTAGGATTTATTTTTGAAAAAACAGTCCGAGAATAATACCGAGAGGGTTGTTTAAAGAAGCAAAAAAGAGGAGCGTTGTTTCTATGTATTTAATTGTAAGGAGCATTATTACCGCTCCTCTTTCGACAAAGAGGAGCGGTAGCCTGTGCCCCGAAACGCTGAAAGCATATTAAAATCCCACTATATTTGTAAAATCTTTCCAACCGTTAGTTGTTGCGTAGGTTGCCTTTGTACCTGCGGGCACGTAAAGAGTGCAATTTATTTTATCTACACCGATGAAAGCATTCTCTCCGGGTGCAAAAAGTTTATCGGCAGGAATGTGTGAGGTGATGCTTGTAAGAGCTCTGCAACCATAAAATGCTTGCTCTCCGATACTTGTAACACTCTCGGGAATGTCGATGCTTGCAAGGCCGCCGCAACCATAGAACGCACGCTCTTCTATGCTTGTAACACTCTCGGGTATTACTGTGTTTTTGCAACCGCAAATCAATGTGTTTGACGCTGTCTCGATAATTGCATTACAATTACCACGACTATCATACACTGTATTATTTTTATCAACCACGATGTTTGTAAGGGTGTTGCAACCTGCGAATGCAGACCTTCCTATGTTTATTACACTACTCGGAATTTTAATTGCGGTAAGTCCGGTGCAATCAAAGAACGCAAATGCACCTATGCTTGTAACACTCTCGGGAATGTCGATGCTTGCAAGGCCGCCGCAATAAGCGAACGCACGCTTTTCTATGCTTGTAACACTATTGGGTATTACTGTGTTTTTGCAACCGCAAATCAATGTGTTTGACGCTGTCTCGATA
>CAYYEL010000003.1:70659-73206 GCA_964470845.1 uncultured Bacteroidaceae bacterium
TGTATTATTTTTATCAACCACGATGTTTGTAAGGGTGTTGCAACCTGCGAATGCAAACCTTCCTATGTTTATTACACTACTCGGGATTTTAATTGAGGTAAGGCCGGTGCAATCAAAGAACGCAAATGCACCTATGCTTGTTACACTATTGGGAATTTCAACTATAGTAAGTGCGTCGCAACCGTAGAACGCACGTTCTCCTATGCTTGTTACACTGTTTGGAATTTCAACGCTTGTAAGGCCGATGCAACACCAAAACGCTTCTTTACCTATGCTTGTAACGCTGTAAGCAACTCCGTCGTTAGTTACGCTCGCAGGAACAACAACCGCACCGGTATATTTATTACTATTGCTTGTTACCTCAACGGTTTTATCCTCATAGGATAGAATGTTGTAATAAATACCATCCACCACAAAATCGTGGGCGCTTGCCACCGTGCAACAGAGTAGTGCAATAAATAACAAAAAACATTTTTTTAAGACTTTCATAGAGTTAAAATTTATTAGGTTAATAATTATATATCCCAATTATTATACTTAAACAGCAATTATAATATTAAATGATTGCTTGATCACAATTGCACCCTCACAATTCCCTCGATGAAAGCAAATAATAAAAAAAAATAAGGTGTGGGAACTATATCTGCTTTATCCTTAGATTAGGCCTTCGCACTGCCTTTGACACGGATAAAACAATAGCCCACACCAAAGGTTATGTAAAAACCAACTACGGCCGTACACACCAATGATGTGATGCTACTGCTATCATCTTCGTGTCAGAGTTAAAGTTGCGAAGTTTAATCTAAGAAGATAATTTCAATAACACCTAAATATGTCTGCTCAAAGGAGTAACCTTTCCTAAGAGCGCAACAAAGGTAGTTAAAGTATTCTACAAGCACAAGAAATAGTAAGAAAAACAGAAGGCGCGAGACAATAAACTATCACTTCATTGTAAATCTTATGTCAAAAAATTCTTTAAGAAGAATTAACGATGACGCTTTGCTTTAAAAATTTTACAGATTTTGAGTATCTTTGCTGTAAACAGCGAAGATTGTCTGTACTCGCTGTGTAAAATATTGAAGTAAACTTCATATTTTCCGCTCGTTTGTCGTTATCTTTGCAACGGAAAAAAGTCCCATTTTATGGAAAAATATATTACACCATTGTTAGATTTACTGAATGAAATGTCGCCCTATCTGCTATTGGGCTTTCTTATCGCCGGAATTCTACACGAATTTGTACCACAAAAGATTTATCGTACCAGCCTATCGAAAGGAGATATGCGGTCGGTAATTTTAGCTGCGTTGTTCGGTGTTCCACTGCCTCTGTGCTCGTGCGGAGTAATCCCAACGGCAATGTCGCTGCGTCGCGAGGGTGTGTCGAAAGGAGCAACAGCGTCGTTTCTAATATCGACCCCGCAAACGGGTGTAGATTCTATCCTTGCAACAGCCTCGCTGATGGGCGTGCCGTTTGCCCTTCTGCGCCCAATTGTTGCATTTGTAACAGCTATTGCAGGCGGATATTTGGTGAACCGTTTCGATAATAAGGATGAGCTGCACAGCGCCAACACAGTCGGTGCAACAAGAAAGAACAAGAGTTTTTGGAAAAAGTGCGTGGGGGCTCTTGAATATGGCTTTATTGATATGCTGCAAGATATTGGCAAATGGATTGTGATTGGACTTATTGTAGCGGCCGCAATAACAATTCTTGTACCCGATAATTTCTTCACGGCTTACAGCGACAAGCCCATTGTGAATATGCTCATTGTAATGCTATTCTCTGTGCCTATGTATCTGTGTGCAACGGGCTCAATTCCCATTGCCGTTGCGCTTATGCTCAAGGGGTTGTCGCCCGGAGCGGCTCTTGTGCTGCTTATGGCCGGCCCGGCTACTAATGTTGCAGCAATTCTTGTTATTAGGAAAGTGATGGGAATGCGCACTCTGCTCATCTATCTATCGACTATTATTGTTGGAGCATTTGCATTCGGACTTATTGTAGATTATCTGCTGCCCGCTCATTGGTTCACAAGCGCTATTACATCGGGCAATGCAGCCTGCTGCCACGCCGAGAGTAGTGTGTGGTGGAAAGACGGCTCAAGTATTCTGTTTGCACTGCTGCTTGTTGCTGCGTTTATTCTGAAATATATTAAACCTCATAAACATACAACTATGCAAAATTCATTCAAAATAAAGGGTATGATGTGCAACCACTGCAAAGCCAATGTCGAGAAGAATCTGAGTAAGATTGAGGGTGTTACGGCTGTAACAGTGAACCTTGAGCAGGGCGTTGCCCACGTCGAGGGCAGTTTCGATGCACAACAGATTATCTCGACCATCGAGAATCTCGGGTACGAGTATCTTGCCGAATAACAGACGAAACATAGAATAACAATCGACCGTGGAGAATGTAAAAAATCCACGGTCGATTGTTATTCTATCGAGCCCTTTATATGCTGTTCGATTATATTTTAAAAAGAGTTATTTGAGGTTCTTTATCATTAGTGTCCACTAAAAAATCGAAATAGTTCTTTGAAATAATTGATATTTA
>CAYYEL010000004.1:0-64161 GCA_964470845.1 uncultured Bacteroidaceae bacterium
CTAGTGGGATTCGAACCAACGACATTCAGAACCACAATCTGACGCTCTAACCGACTGAACTATAGTCACCATCTAGAAAACGTCTGCTATTCTCTCGAAAAGCGATGCAAAGGTATGAATACTTTTTTATATTTGCAAGCCTTAAAGCATTTTTCTTTTAAAAAAGTCGTATTTTTCAGTTTTTCCGAACAACGGGACGCTGCAACAAAAAAGCACTACCCACTTTAAAGGAAAAGAGAAAAGGTGAGACTTGTACTCACTGTCTCACCTTTTTGTTTAAAATTTAAAAAAAAGAATTACCATCCTTCCTGAACACCATCCTCAAAGAAATGTTTTGCGCAATTGTATCCGAATACATAATAGTAGCGCGAGAGTTCCTTGGCGCGAGTTATAAACTCATCGACATTCTTATTCTCGGGGGCGGGATTTGTCCAGCCAATCTCGGCAAGCGCACCCAGACGCGGAAGCACTTGATACTGCAACTGCATACGTGTGGGAATATACTCTGTCCACAAATTGGCCTGAACACCTAAAATATATTTCTGCTCGTCTTTAGTGAGGCTCTCGTAGGGATTAAGAGCATAGACCTTTCTCAAGGGAACGTAGCCGCCGATACCCTCGTGCTCGTCCTTGCGGTCGGTTGTCTGATAGTAGTCGAAATAGCAGTGTCCGTTAGGGGTCATAATAGCCATATTGCCACTCTTGGCAGCCTTTATTCCACCCTCGGAACCGCGCCACGACATTATGGTTGCATTCTTGCTTACACCACCTTCGAGAATCTCGTCCCAACCGATGAGCTTGCGTCCGCGCTCATTTAAGAATTTCTCGATGCGGTTGGTAACATACGATTGAAGCTCGGCCTCGTCCTTTAGATGATTGTCTTTTATGCGCTGCTGGCAGAGCTCACACACTTTCCACTCGTCGCGGGGCGACTCGTCGCCACCAATATGAATGTACTCCGAGGGAAAAAGTTCGAGCACCTCCTCAAGAACATCGTACCAGAATTGGAACGACGACTCTTTTCCTGCACATACAATCTCTGGGGCTACACCCCAATTGCTCCACGTTTTATAATTGCCTTGCTCGCCACGGCAACCGAGCCACGGATAGGCGCTGAGCGCACCAAGCGAGTGGCCGGGAATCTCAATTTCGGGGATTATGGTGATGAAACGCTCTTGAGCATATTTTACTATCTCCTTAATATCTTTCTGCGAGTAGTAGCCGCCGTAAGGAACGCCGTCCATTCCTACATTGTGGCCTGTTGTTGTCTGTTCGCGTTTGCTACCAATCTCGGTGAGCAGAGGGTATTTTTTAATTTCGATTCTCCAGCCTTGATCCTCGGTTAGATGCCAATGGAAACGATTCATCTTGTGCAGAGCCAAAATGTCAATCATCTCCTTTATTGTCTCGACACTCCAGAAGTGGCGCGAGCAGTCGAGCATAAAGCCACGATAGCCAAAATGAGGATTATCATCTATTTTGAGTGTAGGCAGATTGAGCGTCTTTAGGTCGATGGGTGTCTCATAGGCCTGCACAGGCACAATCTGACGCAGCGTCTGCACTGCATAGAAAGCACCGGCTGCACTTTTGGCTGTAATAGTTATACCATCATTTTTGTTTATTGCAAGGGTATAACCCTCGTTGCCACAATTCTTGTTTGCATCTTTCTTTATCAGTATATATTTACCACCGGGTTTTACCTTCGAGGCGCTTTTAAGCTCTTTGCCAAAGACATCGACCATAATTTTGTTCAAGGCGTTCTTGACAAATTTAATCTCTTTTTCGTCAAACTCGGTAACAATGCGTGTATCATCGGTAAGAACAAACACATCACCTGTAACACTCATCTCTGTGGGCAGAGGCACAATGCTTGGCACAGCAGGCCCATCTTTTTTTGCTTGTGCCGACACTGTAACAAGCGCCACAAACAACATCACTAAAGTAACAAAACTCTTTCTCATAATTCTATAATGTTTAAAATTAAATTGGTCTGTTATACAAAATTAAATCAGACTATTCGGGAAGCGATTAACGGTTTCCACAAAAAGATTATGGACAGCAATCAGCATTCAAATACAAACTTATAATAAAATAAGCAAATAAAAAATACTTTATCGGTTTTTTACCCGAAAAGCAACAAACTCCCCGAAACTCCCCGACACTCTGATACAATGCAAGTTTACAAAAAACCTTTAAAGAATACTATTTCTTTATTCAAACAGACGTAATAACGGTTTTTTTTTGTAAGTTTGCCGTAAACAGCAAATTTCGCTTACAAATAAAAAGAATTATGATATACAACGAACGAGAAACGCGCCACAATCAAGTAATTGAGGCGGCCAAACAGATGATGACAGCAGCCCGCACTGCCCCAAAGGCCAAAGGCTGCGACATAATAGAAATATCAATGATAATAGAGGACGACATATACGCCCTGTCCAATGCCCTGCAACAGATTGGCGAGGAGCGTCAACGTCCGGGAATGATACGCGATGCACAGAACATACTCTCGGCCGAGGCAATTATTATTATAGGTTCGCGCGAGCAAGCAATGGGGCTCAACTGCGCCTATTGCGGCTGCCCCACCTGCGATGTACGCCCCGAGGGTGTCCCCTGTTCAATGAACACAATAGACGTGGGAATAGCCATCGGCTCGGCCTGCGCAACAGCAGCCGACCTGCGCGTCGATACACGTGTAATGTACTCGGCCGGATACGCAGCCCACAAGCTCGGTTGGATGCCCGATTGTAATTACATAATAGCAATACCTGTGAGCGCAGGTTCAAAAAACCCCTTCTTCGACCGAAAATAAAATGGAACAGAGACGAGAATTATATCTGCCGGCCGAATGGCACAAACAGCAAATGGTGCAACTCACGTGGCCGCACGAAAATACCGATTGGGCCTATATGCTCGACGAAGCAATAAAATGTTTCGTCGATATTGCCGTTGCCATCAGCCGTCGCCAAAAGCTGCTCATAGTAACCCCCGAGCCCGACACCGTTCGCAAGCAACTGCAAATGACAGCCGCCAACATACAAAACATACGTTTTTTTCAGTGCGAGAGCAACGACACGTGGGCACGCGACCACGCCTTTATAACAATCTTGGGCGACAGCGTCCCACACTATCTCGATTTTGAGTTTAACGGTTGGGGGCGTAAATTCGCTGCCGACAAAGACAATGCCATAAACAGTAAAATGTACGACGCAGGTGTTGTAAAAGGCGAGTACGAGGATTGTCTGAGCCTTGTGCTTGAGGGAGGCTCAATAGAGAGCGATGGCAAAGGCACACTGCTCACAACCACCCACTGTCTTATGGCATCTCACCGCAACCAGCCCCTCACACGCGAACAGATAGAGAAACGCCTCGTGCAGATGCTGCACGTCAAGCGAGTATTGTGGCTCGACCACGGCAATCTCATAGGCGACGACACCGACGGACACATCGACACAATTGCCCGCTTCGCTCCCAACGACACAATAATACACGTTCGCTGCAACGACCCCGAGGACGAACAATTTGCCGACCTTCAGGCAATGGAAGCACAATTAGCGACTTTCCGTACCGAAGAGGGCACCCCCTACCGTCTGTTGGCCCTCCCCTCGCCCGATGCCATATACGACGAGAACAACGAGCGACTGCCGGCCACATACGCCAACTTCCTCATAATGAACAATGCAGTACTGTACCCCACATACGCACAGCCACAGAACGACCAACGAGCAGCCGAGGTTCTTGCAAAAGCCTTCCCCTCGCACGAGATAATAGGCATCGACTGCCGCGCACTTATCAAGCAGCACGGCTCGTTACACTGCGTAACAATGCAATACCCCATAGTGCAAAAACCTTAGTAATTTCCATCCAAGATACAGGCCGACGAGCAAAAAAGCCCACTACAAAGACATTAAACAACAAAAAAGTATGAAAATAGGAATAATACAGCAAAGCAACAGCGAAAATACAGAACAAAACAAACAAAAGCTGGCCGACAACATACGCAAGGTAGCAGCACATGGCGCCGAGCTTGTCGTGCTTCAAGAGCTCCACAACTCACTCTACTTTTGCCAAGTAGAAAGCACACAAAATTTTGCCCTCGCCGAGCCCATCCCCGGCCCATCGACACAATTCTACAGCGCCATTGCCGCCGAATGCAACATAGTCCTTGTTACCTCACTCTTTGAAGCACGCGCCAAAGGCCTCTACCACAACACCGCCGTCGTTTTTGAAAAAGACGGCAGCATCGCGGGCAAATACCGCAAGATGCACATCCCCGACGACCCCGCCTACTACGAGAAATTCTATTTCACCCCCGGCGACTTAGGCTTCCGCCCCATAAAGACCTCGGTCGGCACATTAGGCGTACAAGTATGCTGGGATCAATGGTACCCCGAGGGCGCCCGACTTATGGCACTGCGTGGAGCCGACCTGCTCATCTACCCCACTGCCATAGGCTGGGAGAGCAGCGACACAAAAGAGGAACAAGAGCGTCAATTGGGAGCTTGGCAGACAGTACAGCGCGGCCACGCAGTAGCCAACGGCCTGCCCGTAATTGCCGTAAACCGCTGTGGCCACGAGCCCGACCCCTCGGGAATGACACGCGGCATACAATTTTGGGGACACAGTTTCATTGCAGGCCCACAAGGCGAGTTTCTTGCCCATTTTGGCGAGGACGAACAGACAGCCGTGGTCGAGGTGAGCATCGAGCGCAGCGAATCGGTGCGCCAATGGTGGCCTTTCTTGCGCGACCGCCGCATCGAGGAGTACAGCCCCATAACCAAGCGCTATCTTGACGAGGAGTAACAAATACCTCACCCATATACAGTTTCTAAAACAATCTGCTTAAAGCAGTAAAAATTTAGCTATTAAGCAGATAACAGTTATTTGACAGGTAAGCGAGTATGAAACACACTCGCTTACCTTATATTTTAGCCTATCCTTAGACAAAATAAACCTACATATTATTGGTGCTATTTGTTAACAAACCCCAAAAAAGAAGGTTGATTATTGCTGTTTTATTGACAGCGGAGTATCTCCTGCATTATATTCACCACAAAAAATTTTAATATATGTTGCAATATGTGCAGCGAGCATCTTACTACACTTGTTTGTCTGTCATACATAAACGACACAGTTAAATGTAAAAAGATTGTGAATCTTACTATTGGAATGAAAGAAACCGGGGAGCCACAAGGTACTACCAAGACTTTTTAATCGGCTATGTTTTAAGAAACGATAAATTGGTATTGGATTACCTCTCTACATTAAGAAAAGGGCATCAGATGCAATTTTGGCAATTCTGTTGGTCAACTGTAACTGAATGCTATTGGGCCGATGTTTTTCTTGAATTATAAAACCGCAACCGGTTGATGTATCCCAAGCAGATGGAGATGTCGCGCATAGCTTTTGAATATTTCTACGATGGGATATACTACCCAAGGCTTCTGCCACACAACGAGGAGGAATACAATCGTAAATATGAGAATCGAAATTACAGAAGCGATTTTAATGATTATAGAGACAGTTATTTAGAGTAACACATAAACTACGAGGCGAATAATTTTGTTCGCCTCGTAGTTTATAAGAACAATCGGATTAACACTTACACTGCATCGACTGCACCACCCACTCGACGTCGCGCAAATAATCCTGAAGGTCTTGTTCGTGCTCCTCTTCCTCGGCCATAATGCGCTTGGCAATATCGCACGTCGTATAATCAATATTATTAGTGAGGCTTGCAATCTCCTCGTAACGGATAACGGCACAGCGCTCGGCTGCGATATTCTGCTTGAGCAAGCTTATGACATCATTATTCAGTGGAGCGGCATATTTACAACGCGCCAAGTTGAACCACTGTGCAGGATTGAGCACCGGCGTTCCTTCGAGCTGAATAATGCGATCGGCAAGCAGCTTTGCGTGCAAATACTCCTCCTCGGCGTGCTCCTCAAATTCACGTTGAACATCGGCACGCATAGCACCCTCGACAACCAAACTGCCTATCCAATATTGATAATAGGCCAACCACTCCTCACTAAGCGCAGCATTCAGCTGCTCCAATAACCTCGGCAGGTCGATACGCTGCCTTAAAATCAACACACTCTCCTTAGCCATAATATTAACATAATAGTAAATAATAACATACCTATTAAACACTGAGGAGAGCAGTTTGTTTATATATACCGAACAATAGAATGACTATAAAAAATAATCTTCTATAATATTGCTTTAATATAATAAAAAATATTAAATTTGCAACCTATAAGAGCCATTTAATGGCCTCTCGAAAGCCGCAAGGCCTTCGACAAATGTTAAATATAGTAAACAAATAACAATGAAACTCGCCGTTGTAACAAAACCGACATTTTTCATTGAGGAGGACAAAATAATTACCCGACTGTTTGAAGAAGAGCTCGATTACCTTTTCCTCGACAAGTCTTATCCTCATCCACAATACATTGAAAGATTGTTGAACCTCATACCCAAGAAGTTCCACAAACGAATTTTCACTTGCAACAACCGACTGATGCAAGATTATAAGTTGGCAGGACAATTGTTTCCTCCCGGCTCGCCCCACCCAACCGAAAAACAAAAAGGCAAGCTCGTGGGCTATGCAGCCAACCTCAGTGAGCTACACGAATTTAAAGGATTTTACGAAATAATGTGTTTCGGCCCGATGGGACGCACTTTCCACCAGAGTGCCGAGCTTAACGAATATGGAAAGAAAGTAATCAACAAGCGCGTATGGGCATTTGGCGATATTGACGAGGGCAACCTTAAACGCCTTGCCTCGTATGGATTCGGTGGTGTGATATTAGATGCACAAGTGTGGAATCGTTTCGACTCGTGCCGCTCGACCGATTATAGCGAGTTGATGGACAGCTTCAAAAAAATACAGAAAATAGCCAAGAAACTATAAAACACAAACAAGAATAATAAAACAACAAATAACCAACTAAACACTTTACCTTTATGAACAATACCCCTTATATGGTATTCTCGGGAACAAAATCTCGTTACCTTGCCGAAGAAATCTGTAAAGAGTTAGGATGTCCCCTCGGACAGATGAACACAACCTATTTTGCCGATGGCGAGTTTGCAGTATCTTACGAAGAGTCTATCCGTGGAAAGAATGTATTCCTTGTACAATCGACATTCCCCAACTCGGATAATCTTATGGAGTTGTTGCTTATGGTAGATGCTGCCAAGCGTGCATCTGCAAAAAGCATCGTAGCCGTAATGCCCTATTTTGGTTGGGCACGTCAAGACCGTAAAGACAAGCCCCGTGTATCAATAGGAGCAAAGTTGGTAGCCGACCTTTTGAGCGTAGCCGGTGTGAGCCGTATAATAACAATGGATCTTCACGCCGACCAGATTCAGGGATTCTTTGACATCCCCGTTGACCATCTGTATGCCTCAATGGTATTTATCCCCTACATCAACTCACTGAAGCTCGATAACCTTGTAATTGCCACTCCCGACGTAGGCGGTTCAAAGCGTGCAAGCACCTACTCAAAATGTCTTGGTGTTCCCCTTGTACTATGCCACAAAACACGCGCAAAAGCCAATGTTGTTGACACAATGCAGATTATCGGTGATGTTAAAGGCAAGAATGTTATCTTGGTAGATGATATTGTCGATACAGCCGGTACAATATCAAAAGCAGCCAACCTTATGATGGAGAATGGTGCACTCTCGGTACGCGCCATTGCGTCGCACTGTATTATGTCGGGTAACGCATCCGAGCGTGTACGCGAGTCATCTATGACCGAGATTGTATTTACCAACAGTATCCCCTACGACAAGGGCTGTCCCAAGGTTAAACAGCTCTCGATAGCTAAAGGATTCGCCGAGGCAATACAATGCGTGCTGAACAACAAGTCAATTAGCAAACAATATATCTGCTGATAACAGTAAAAAAATGAAAAAAATTCTTTCGATATTTGCATTATTAGTTGCACTTGCATCGTGTACAGGAGGCAGCGACTACACCATCAGCGGCATCATTGACGGTGCCATTGATGGCGATAGCGTACAATTGGGTTACTCGGTAGATGGAATAAACTTTACCACCGTACAATCGACCACAATCGAGGGTGGTAAATTCCATTTCAGCGGTAAAGTCGATGGCAGTAAAATATATTATATAGGTTACAACTACACCGACCCGCCCATATACTCGTTGCTATTCCTTGAGGGTGGCAATATTACGGCTGAAATATCACCCGCAGGGAGTGTTACACTCGGCAGTCCCTCTAACGACCTAAATGCAGAGATTGAAAAGAATCTTACACAATACGTAAATACAATTTACGATTGCCAGATGCAGCTTTACAGCGACACACTGCTACCCGATACCACAAAGGCTGCCCTAAGCCTAAAGGCGATGGAGGCACAACGCGACGCTTCACTTTATATAAAAGATATTATAGACAAGAACATCGGTTCAATTGTAGGATTATTCCTGCTGGTTCAATATGCCGACCTGTTCGACAAGGAGGAATTAGACAGATTAGTTGCAAGCATCCCCCAAGAGAACATCGACCGCAACAACAATTGCCTTTACGATATTCTATGCGAGATACAGAGTGAGCACAACACCCAGCCCTTGGACGAGCCAACAGAAGAGCAGATTGACCGAGCACTTGAGCAGGCCCTGCAAGGCGCTATTGATGCTGCATCCGAAGATTAAAGACAAAAAAAAGGATTTTTACTACCAAGTAAAAATCCTTTTTTTTTGCTTTACACGAAAGTATAAAACAAGCTCTTAATACTGCTCATTCTCATTAGGAAATTCCTTAGCCTTAACATCGCTAACATAATTGCCCACTGCGTCGCTTATAACACTGTTAAGGTCGGCGTAACGACGCAAGAAGCGCGGAGTAAAATCGGCAGTCATTCCTAACATATCGGTGCACACAAGCACCTGACCATCGACACCACCACCGGCACCGATACCAATCACAGGAATTTCGAGCCCCTCGGCAACCTTTGTTCCCAAATGTGCAGGAATTTTCTCAAGCACAAGAGCAAAACATCCGGCCTCTTGCAACAACTGTGCATCGTGGCACAGCTTGGCAGCCTCGGCCTCGTCCTTGGCACGTACGCCGTATGTACCAAATTTGTTTATACTCTGCGGTGTAAGTCCAAGATGTCCCATAATAGGTATTCCGGCATCAAGAATCTTGCGTATCGAGGGGAGAATCTCCTCGCCACCTTCGAGCTTAAGCGCATCGGCGTGCGTCTCTTTCATTATACGAATAGCATTCTTAACAGCCTCGTCGGCGTTTACCTGATATGTTCCGAAAGGCATATCGGCAACCACAAGAGCACGTTTAACACCGCGTACCACCGACTTTGCGTGATAAATCATTTGGTCGAGTGTGATAGGCAGCGTTGTTACGTTTCCGGCCATTACATTTGAGGCCGAGTCGCCTACAAGAATTATATCCACGCCCGAGGCATCAATTATAGAGGCCATTGTATAATCGTATGCAGTGAGCATTGCAATTTTCTCGCCCTTACGCTTCATCTCAATTACGCGACGAGTTGTTACTTTGCGGGCATCTTCTACAATATATTTCGACATTTTTGTTAATTTTGTTAGATTATTAAACATCGGATGCACATACTAAAAAATGTTGCATCAAAAACTGCGCAAAATTACAGTAAAAAATGCACCTCGCAAAGATATTGAGCAAAGAAACTTTTAAAAATTTTTAGTAACAGGTGTTACAAGTTTCATTTTTCTTCGTCTTTATATTGTAAAAGCCCATAAGCAGAAGGTAAATGACACAGACAGAATTTAAAAAACGATTCCTCCCATTGCATCAAACATTGCTCGCCGAGGCATACAAAATGCTTTGCGACAAATTTGAAGCCGAGGATGCTGTACAAAATCTCTATCTGCGTTTATGGGAGAACAGAGAAAGGCTAAAGAATCTTACTTCGCCCGAAGGCTACCTGCGCACAGCACTGCGCAACATCTGCATCGACAGATGGCGTGTGCTGAGAATGCTCGAAGAGAAGAACAAAATCCTCGCCGAGGAGACAACGACAGAAACACCGCCCGAGATTGAAAAAGATGACATACAGCAATGTTTAGCTCATTTTCTGAGAGGCTTGCCCGACATTCAGCAGCGTATTATGAGAATGGTGATGAACGGTTACAGTTGCAGAGAGATTGAAGAGATTACAGGAGTACCCGAGGCCAATATAAGAGTTACAGTGTCGCGCCTGCGAAAAAGATTCAGAAATTATACTGACAAATGAGCGAAACAATATCAAGCTCTGCTTGAATATTTTTCAAAGCGAATACAAGATATATTCGAGGTTTACCTCAAATATTACAAAAGAATGAGCGAAACAATATCAAGCTCTGCTTGAATATTTTTCAAAGCGAATACAAGATATATTCGAGGTTTACCTCAAATATAATATAAGGAGTTTAATTATGGATGAAAAAAGATTAAAAATAATGATTGAGCGTTTTTTCGATGCACAGCTAAGCATCGAAGAGGAGCGCGAATTATATTGCTATCTACGCGAGAATGACGTCCCGGCTGAACTCCGCAAGGATAAACAAGCAATAATAGCCCTGTGCAGCGAGCCCTCGACAATCACGTCATCCGACGAAGCACTTATGCGTCTCGAAGCGATGATTGATGCTTTGGGCAGCGAACAACAGACGCAGTCTGCAGCACCCGATATTATTTCGGCACCCAAGAAGAAGATAATAAAAATACCACGCTTCGTCTATCGAGGTGTTGCAGCAGCAGCCATCTTTGCATTGTGCCTCATTATATTCACAAACACCCCTCAACAAAGAGACTGCGAGCTTGCCACAATGACCGAGGAAGACACTTTCGACACCCCCGAGGAGGCCTTGGAATGTGTTAAAGCCTCATTCGACCTTGTGCTTATGGCAGCAAATACAACCAACCACAGTAGTCGAGCCATAGGCAACACCCTTGAACAAGCAATCGCCATACACAGCAAAAAAGATATTTCTAACAGATAAAATATTATAAATATGAAACGTAATATATTACTTTCAATCATAATATTGATGTTGACATTGCTCGCCACCAACGCCAATGCCCGGCATCAACAACCCGACAAAAAAAAAAGCGAGGTTGAGAAATTCATACAAAGTGTAACGCGTATAAAATCAAACGAGATAGACTATGCCTACATCTCGACGAATATGTTCAAACAGATGTTTGCAATGCTATCAGAATCAATCGAAGGAATTGACATAAACAAACAATTCGGTTCGATAAAGAGTGTACGACGTTTCCAGACAACAGGCGACGAAGGCTACAAAAAACTCACAACCGCCCTATCACCCTTTTTACAAGATGATGAACAGGTAATGGGAATGGAGCTTATGGCACTGAACCGAGAAGATGGAATTGTATCGGCAATATACAGCGACAAAAAGAGCCTCCTTGTGATAAACAACGACAATGAAGAAACATTGACAGTAGTCTTTATTGTAGGCCTCTCGTACGAAACATTTATGCAAATATCATCCGATGGTATAGACGCTTCAGAACTAATCTTTTAATAATATTTAAATATGAAAAAATATATAACCGCACTGTTTTTACTGCTCCTATTGTCATCAAATACCACAAATGCACAGGAGGCCGACACAGTTGCCATTAAAAAGTTTTTATACGAGTTAGAAAAGCTCGATGGCCAATATGTAACCTATGAGAAGATTACCAAAGAGAAACTATTGAATAGTATTGTGGTACAAGTAAATGAACAAACCGACAATGCGCTTGGCAATCTCGATGGAAAAGACATCTTCGAGAGAGAGTTTACAATGGTAAATATAACCTCGGAAGAGGAAGCCGGATACAATAAACTGAACACACTTTTAGAGCATTACGACGCCTACTCGACCGAGGAGCTGTTCGGCATTCCACTCACAGCCAATCAGCGCGAAGATGGCACCGAGACAATTGTTTTTATGAACGATAATCACTCCATTATGATAAACAACTTTCTCGATGAAAAAGAGATTGAAATTCTATACTGCGATTATAATTTAATGGAAATAATCCAGAATATTTTGGTCGATTTTGTCGAGAGCATAGAAGAAAACATTGACAATAGTTTCTGCGGGGCGCTATCGGGGATTGAGGATGTAAATTTCTCACTATCGCTTTTCGGCAAAGAGAATATTACAATAAATGGTCGAAAAGAACCCGACGCATCACAAGAGACAAAAAATATCGGATGCAGTGCCAAGGAAATTCTTTCAGCCGTCGAAAGCAGTTACGATAGTACGATAAGCCGGTTCGAGAACAGTACCAAGAGTAATAAAGATGAGATTCAAGAGAGAATAAATGAGCTTAAAGAAGAAAAAGAGGCCAAGCTCGCAGAGCTTACAAACACTCTTAACAGCATCGACGTTCCATATTTTATACAGAATCCATTGACTAAAGATGTATATGTTGCAATTCCCACACTGACCGAAGAATTATCGGCCCTGCGCGGCCCGCACGCCGAGAACGGCATATACGATTGGATAACATCGACAGGCTTTGGAAAAAGCGTAGCAAACAACAACACCGGCCAAGAGTGTGCAATTATCACCCCGAAGGATATTCTGCAAAAATATGCCACAGAATATTACCCCGAGACAAATTGGACATTCTGCGGCTACCCCACCTACAAAGAGACATTCGTAACAAAATATCAGGGCGGCACTCCGGCTGTGCTCTACCGTAAGTCGATAGACGAAAAAGGCTATAACCTGATGCTTGCCGACATTGGACCTCTTTTCAACCTTAAATTAGGGGAGAGCCACAAAAATATGAAGGTTACACAAAATAGCAGACGCGAGAGCAACGGCAACCGATTCGTGCGATTATATGGCGAGGACGGCACTACCCTGTATCTGCTCGACCTTCCCGGAGAGCAACAATGCCTGATGACAATTATTATCGGACACGAAGATTTTGAAAATGCTGTAAACGACTGCAAGGTAGGAGAAGAAGAAAACATTGCCGACAAATACAATATAATAATAAACGAAAATGGAATAAGATTCAGCAACGAGGAATATTACTACTATCCCAAGAAACATAAGAACGGTGTACACATTGATTTTGGCTTTGCAATTAAATATACAAAAGAATAAAAGATAAAAGACTATGAAACAAAAAATCATTCTGACACTCCTTTTCACTGCAATTGCGAGTGTTGCAGCATTTGCTCAGATGAGCACACTTGTGGCCTACGATGGAGGTTATTTTGTAAAAAATGGCAAAGAGTGGAACGAATATCGTCCAGCCGACCGCGCAGGTAAATGGTCGAGCTATAAACAGTACAAAGAGAGCGAGGAATTCTTTTACCTTAAAAACAAAAAGTGTCGATTGGCAATTCCCAAGATTGCAAAAGATAAAATCTTTATCGACCGCAAAAAAGATGGTAAATGGGAGATAATTTATAATCCTCTCAACATATACCCACTTTGCACCGAACCCGAGGGACTTTTTTACTGCTACACAACTGGTGATATTGAGGCCCGTGGTTACTTTGTGCGCGACAATAACATATGGCGCGAGTACCGTCCGTGGATGAAGCGCAGCCGATGGGCCGAATTTAAGCAATGCGACGAGAATAACGAATATTTTATTGTTGAGAGCGAGCACAACATTGTATATATTCCCCGAAACAAAAAGAACAATTTCATAATAAAAAAGAAAGATAACAAAAATTGGCAGGCAAGATACACCACAAATGCCATCTACGACCCCTCGGCCGAGTATCGCTACAATTTCTATTTTCTAGCGTCTCTTACCGAGAAGAGAAAAAATAATTTTGAACAAACAGGTGAAAATGCACGTGTGAGCTTCGACAACAACTGCAACATTCAAATTGCTGTCGATGGTAAATGTTACAACTTTATATACACTTCAATTGAAAATACCGAGTATAAAGAACAGGAGGCTGTTCTTTTAACAGTAGATGAGAAGAACAAAATATATCTGACAAACAACGGTACGTGCTACGTCGATTGTAAAAAGATTGGTAAAAAGATGTTGCTTATTGGGTGCAAAATTCAAAACTATAAGGAGATTGTAAACTATTTAAAGAGTGGTACTTTTAAATTGTAAGCGACATCCTAATAAAAATGGAGTATCAAAAAAACGATACTCCATTTTTATTGTAGCTATATAACATCCGTTAAACTCCCAAAAAATATTTTCTATAAGCTGGATATTAGACAAATAAATTGTTATTTTTGCAAGCAAGAAACTAAAACTTCACCTCACTTACCATTAGGTAATAAAATAATATTTAAGTTACTTTACCCAACAACATATTATTTCATTTTTATATCACAAGGTTATAATTTTTTGTTTAATGGTATCTATAAGCAAAGCGACAGAATATAATTGGAAAAGATTAAATAGTAATTTTCAGAACAAACTGACTAAAAGAGCAAATAAAACCCAGTCAGTTAAAAGAGTTGTAGCCTCTAATTATATTGATTACAATCCCGCAAATCAGTTATTAGAAGTATTATCAACAAGTATTTTCTCTATAGAAGATATAATGTATTCTCTATGCATTGCATATCTTAAACACAATAAAATTCTTCAGAAAAAGAATGTAGAAAAGTTTATATCCACATACTCTGAATATTCTAATATCGAGTTTAAATTACCATACAAAATATGGGATAGTAAGGAAGATGTACTTGGATTTATTTATCAATCATTGCTTTCAGAAGGAGAACGTAACCTAACAGGACAATATTATACCAACAAAAAAGTAGTCGAATATATATTAGAAGAAAAAACACTTGCAGACGGAGAAACATTTCTCGATCCTTGTTGTGGTAGTGGTGCTTTTTTAATGTCGATAAAGACTAACACACCGCAACACCTATATGGATTCGATTTAAATCCTGTTGCTGTTATGATTGCAGGTACGAATCTTCTTGTCAAATATAAAGACTATGACTTTACACCTAATATATATTGTTTAGATTTTTTACTAATCAATAATCTATTTTCATCTGATATACACAATTTCCCACTTGCTTTTGATAATATATATACTAATCCGCCTTGGGGTGCAGATAAACAAGAATTATACACGCCTTTCTTTTCTATATTAAAGAGCAAAGAGCGCAGTTCACTCATATTATTAAAATCTATTGAGTTACTAAAGAATAATGGAGAATTAGGTTTTTTGCTTCCAACGTCATTACTCAAGATTAAGGCACATTGTGGTATTAGAAAATACATTTTATCTAACACTACAATTAGCAGTATTGATCTATTTACAAATAGATTTGACGGAGTATATACCGACTTTTTCAACTTAAAATTAAAAAAATCAAGACCAAACATACAAGAATATTATGTAAATAACGGAAAGAGTATTTCAAAAATAAGATTATCAAATCATAATAAATCCAATGATAACATCTTAATAGACCAACTCTCTGACATAGATTATTCCATAATAAATAAAATGGAGGCACTGCGTAATGATGATTTAAAAAACAGTCAATGGGCATTAGGAATTGTTACAGGTGATAATAAGACTAAAATAAAAAAAGTAAAAGGTGAGGGTTACGAGCCAATATATACAGGAAAAGATGTTTCACCATTTACACTTAAAGATGAAACATCGTACATTTTATTTAATATAGGCTCATTTCAACAATGCGCAAAAGAGGAGTACTATAGAGCAGCCGAGAAATTGATCTATAGATTTATCGCCAAATATCCAATAGTAGCATATGACAACAAACAATGCTTATGTTTAAATAGTGCAAATATCGTTATCCCTAAAATAGATAGTATTTCAATTAAAAGTACAGCAGCTTTATTAAATTCCCAATTGTACCGTTACTATTATATTGTCAAGTTTTCGGATATTAAAGTACTCAAAGGTAACCTTCAAGAATTACCATTCCCCAAACTCTCTACCGAAGTAAACAATAAATTAGAGAATTTAGTAGATTTAATATCAAAAGACGGTTATTCAGACGAATATCAAAATCAACTTGATGGCATAGTATATTCTATCTTTGAAATCACTACAAGAGAACAAGAACAAATAGAACAAAGACTGAAAAATAAATTATAAAACTATGGAAACACTTATTAAGAGGCTTGAAACATATAAGAAAAAACTATCAATTGAGGAAAGAGAACAATTTAAAGACAATGTATTAGACAAATTATATACAGTATATCCATTCAATAAATTCGAATATACTATTTCTCATTTAATCTCAAAAGGAATTATTTCAATAGATGAGTATATAAACATTCGTGCTGAATATTTGCAACGAAATAGGTATCTGCATCTGTTTGAACTTGCTCCACGTACATTTGGAGAAACTTGGGGACAACAGCATTTAATGGAGCTTGTTCCTGAATTCCAAATACCAACAAAGGAACTCGACCCCACTTTTAAAGGCGAGTATGACTTACTCTTAAATAATATTCACGTTGAAGTTAAAGCATCAAGAGCTGTTAAGAAAGTTGGTGGAAGTACACTCGCAAACAAGGCACTTTCGAGCAGTAGCAAGTTTAAGTTTGATATGAATTATCAACAGTTAAAGCCCGGGTGTTGCGATGTTTTTGTTTGGATTGCTGTATGGCGAGACAAGATAGATTATTGGGTTATATCAAGTAAAGACGTTCAAAGCAACCCACTGCTCAGTAATCAGCATCGCGCTTCACAATTATCTGAGACTGGCGAAGTTATTGAAGGACAAATTCATATCAACGACGGTAATTATTCTGATTTTGAAAAATACCGCGTTCCTGTCAGAGATATTTACAATAAAATTATTGAGATTGGGAGAAAAAACAGATAATTCTCCCAATCTCAATAATATAATATATGCTGCCGACCGTCCTTACTCGCTATATTTATAATACCACCAGTAGGTGTGTCCAAACTCTTTTCGTGCATAGTTCGAGCGCACTTGCAGGTCGGGATATTGGCGTTCGAGCTCAATCATACGCGCCAGCTCTACCCCGGTAGTATCAAGGCTCATCAGTGTGCCGAGCCTCTCAGACGACACATTGAAGCCTCTTAAAGCCGCGGCATATTGCGCTGAAAACTCGTTGCCACGAGTGTTATTCTTGAGCCCTAAATCAGTGAGCTCTGCACGCAGTGTATCGGCACTTGAGGCAGGATTAAAATCGGATAGTGCCGCTACATAATACATCAGCGCCTCTTTATAATGCTGTGGCAGCGTGTCGCTCCCAAGATTGTAGTATTTTGGCAGATTATCGACAAAATCAGTGAGTCGCTTATCGAGCAATAATCCACACAGGAAATAGTCGGCTGCTGTACGCGACACACTATCGGCCTGTACTATGCGATAAAGATATTCCATAGCATCCTCACCATTATTTCGCTTAGTACCGATAGCTGTATAAATTGTATCGGGCGACAATGGAGTACGTTGCTGCATAGGTGGCAGCAATCCCTCGACACCATAATATTGCGGGTAGGTAAAAAGTTTATCACCCATCTGTCGGCACTGCGACAAATAAAATGCCCGAGCGGCTGTAAATTCGTGCGAGGCATTGAGCGAGCGGTGTGCAACATTAAGTGCTCCCTGAATATCGCCACTTTTGTAGCGGCTGTAAGCAGTTGCTTCCTGCTTAAAGTGTTCGTTTCCGTTGGAAAGACGTCCCGTGAGGCCGAAAAGCAGAACAAACAGCATAAGATTGCGCCAAACTATTCTGTTGCCCTCCATCTTAAGATTCTTTATTTTTGCAAATAGTATTCTCTGCAAGAAGAAGGCAATTGATGCGTATAGGAAAAGACCTATAAGCAGAATTATTATCCAAGATAGGTATTTGGTGTCTCCTGTGTATATGGTTGTGTCAATGTCGGTGATAAAGGCAAGCAGTAGCGATGCAGGCAGATAGGCCATTGCAGTCCACTCACGCTGAAAGCGTGCTATCTTATTCATCCACCACGACAACAACAATAGGATTGTGGTGGCCGTAAAAGCCACCACATATCCATTATAGTTCAGCTTTCCTGTTGCTACTTTATCGTATAGTGCCTCAAGCAGTGGCGATTGATATATTGCTATAAATGTAAAGCTATATATCGCAAACACACAGGCACACAACAGATTTACGCTACGTTGTAATTTTTTTTCGCCTCGTAGTTCTCTCATCATTTATTACTCTTACGGTTCTTTTTCAGCACAAGCGCTGTGCGAGCGGGCAAATATAGTTGCAACCAGCCTTTTTTGCGACGTGCGTGCAGTTTATCGTACTGTGTAAAGTGTGTCTGGCTTTCATCGACCAATCCGTAGCCTCCGAATCGCTCATTGTCGCTGCTCATCAGTATTGAGTAGTCGCCCTCGGGGACAAGCAGACCATAGTCGGTGAACGAGCGTGTAGGATGGAAGTTAAAGACAAAAATAAGGTCGCGGCGCGAGAAGGCAAGCACTTGGTCGCCGTCGTTGTGCCAAATTTCTTTTACGGGGCGCTCTTGGAAATTCTTCGCACCACCTATAATCTTTGTCATTTCTTTATCAAACTCGCCAAGCACGGTGTAGAAATAGTCGGGATTATCGACAAGGCTCCATTGACGGCGGGCATATTTGTGGCTCCATCCGTTACCCTCACGCGGGAAGTCTATCCACTCGGGATGACCAAATTCGTTACCCATAAAGTTAAGATAGCCACCGTTAATTGTAGCAAGGGTAATAAGGCGTATCATCTTGTGCAACGCAATTCCGCGTGTTACAGTACCTGTCTCGTCGCCACGTTTGAAGTGCCAGTACATATCGGCATCTATCAGACGGAAGATGATTGTCTTGTCGCCAACGAGTGCTTTGAAGCAGAAGACGGCATACGAGATTGTCTTTTCGTCCTTGCGGCGATTGGTGAGTTCCCAGAATATTGATGAGGGCTTCCAATCCTCGTCGCGACACTCTTTGATAACCTTTATCCAATAGTCGGGTACGTTCATTGCCATACGATAGTCGAAGCCGTAGCCTCCATCCTCGATGGGCGCTGCAAGACCGGGCATTCCCGATACTTCCTCGGCAATGGTTATTGCCTTGGGGTTAACCATATGGATGAGACGGTTGGCGAGTGTCAGATAACATATTGCATCACCATCCTGATGGCCGTTAAAGTAGTCGCCATAGCTACAGAAAGCCTCGCCAAGGCCGTGGCTGTAATATATCATTGATGTTACGCCGTCGAATCGGAATCCGTCGAATTTGTACTCTTCGAGCCAATATTTGCAGTTAGAAAGCAAGAAGTGTACTACCTCGTTCTTGCCATAGTCGAAGCACAGCGAATCCCACGCCGAGTGCACGCGGCGCTCGCCCGAGTGGAAATATTGCGCAGGGTCGCCATCGAGCAGCCCAAGACCTTCGAGCTCGTTCTTAACTGCGTGTGAGTGGACAAGATCCATAATTACGGCAAGTCCCATACCGTGTGCAGTATCGATGAGTTCTTTCAACTCCTCGGGTGTTCCAAAGCGCGATGAGGGCGCAAAGAAATTAGATACGTGATAACCGAAGCTACCGTAGTAGGGGTGCTCTTGTATGGCCATAATCTGTATGCAGTTGTAGCCATCGGCTGCTACGCGAGGCAGAATCTTCTCTTGGAATTCTTTGTATGTACCCACTTTTTCCTCTTCTTGTGCCATTCCAATGTGGCACTCGTAGATGAGCAGTGGTGATGTTTTTGGGGTAAATTTTGTGTGTTTGAATTTATATTCCTCCTCGGGACACCACACTTGTGCACTGAATATTTTTGTTGCCTCGTCTTGCACCACGCGACGTGTCCAAGCGGGGATACGCTCGCCGCAACCGCCATCCCAATAGACCTTCATCTTGTAGTGCTGTCCGTGCTGTAACGCTTTACGTGGCATACGACGCTCCCAAACACCGCCGGGCAAGGCTTTCAGCTCATATTCGGGACGTTCTTCCCAATTGGAGAAGTCTCCTACAAGCACTATCCTTTTAGCATTTGGTGCCCACTCGCGGAAGCACCAGCCTGTCGATGTACGATGCAATCCGAAATAAAGATAACCCGATGCAAAGTCGGACAATGTCTGGCGTCCGTTCTTTGTCAATTCTTTCTCCCTTTGCAGAAAATAACGGTAGCGTCCGTCAATTTCAAGTGTGTAGGGCTCAAGGTAGCTGTCTCGTGCAATTAGGTTCAGCATAGGAATAAAGGTTTTTGTTAATATTATTTTATTTCTTGTATTGTGCAGCTCAATGTGTTGCGCCTCTTACAGAGCGACTTTCAGAATCACTTTGCGCAGTTTCACCGGGGTTACTGCCGGAGCGTGGCCATCTTGCGGGAAGAATATTGTAAACATTCCTTTCTTTACGTTTACATAGTCGGTTGCCAACATTCCAACGGGATAGAGCGATGCGTCGCCGGCTTCGTCATATTCACGTTCGGGCAACTCATTCTTAGCAATGTAGCCCATTACTTCGTCGGCTGTAAGGGGTATCTGTATGTCGATGTATTTGCGGTGTATTTCAATGGGGGCTTCCTCTTTAGAGCGGGGCCCAACTTCCATTACGTTGGCAAAGACAAGGTCGCCACACACCTCGTTACGTCCAAGTGGAAGTGCTTCGAGATTGGTTGTCTGAATAAATTCTATTGCTTTTGCAAAATTGGGGTTCATTGCCTCGTAAGCCTTGATGTTGTCTAATGAATCGAGTATCATAGAAGTTAAATTTTAGGTTATTACTTTTTATCTTTTTTGGTGTTTACTTGTTGTCCAAGATTATATTCGCACTCGCGCACTACGTTTCCGGTGCTGTCTTTCACAATAAAGTATCCGTGGCGCTGTCCCTCGACAAATGTTCCTTCGTAGCGATAGCCATTCTCATCGACTGCTACCCCTGCACCGTGCTCGTTACCATCTTCGTAACCGCCGTTATATTTTAGGCCGTTCGAGAGGCGCAACACCCCTGCTCCATTCATTTTATCGTTCTTCCAGTCGCCTTCGTAAATATCGCCGTTGGCCCACGTATATTTTCCTTTACCGTGGCGCAGATCGTCTTTCCAATCGCCTACGTATATTGCTCCATTCTCGAATATCATTGTTCCTTTACCGTGGCGGCGTCCTTTTTCAAATGTTCCGTTGTACGACGCTCCCGATTTACTCTTGTACTCGCCTTGTCCTTGCCACTCGCCATCTACGTAGCCTCCTTCGTATGTGTCGCCGCTTGCAAAAATATATTTTCCGTGCCCGTGGCGAATGTCATTTTTCCAATCACCCTCATAGACGTCGCCGCCAACGAATGTGTATGTACCTTTGCCGTCGCGCACATTATTTTTCCACTCGCCGATATATTTGCTATTGTCGCTCCAAATAAATGTTCCGAGGCCCTCGTGAATATCGTTTTTCCACTCGCCTACGTATGATGAGCCGTCGGCATAAAAGTAACTGCCCGAGCCCTCGCGCCTATCCTCGAACCAAGAGCCAACATAAATATCGCCATTGGGATAGGTCATTTTACCGTAGCCGTGCTGATAATCGGCACACCAATCGCCATCGTAACATTTTCCATCTGCAAAATGGTAAATTCCTTTACCGTGCTGACGTCCATCGAGAAAATCGCCCTCATAGGTCTCACCATCTTGGAAGCGATATTTGCCCTTGCCCTGCATTTTTCCTTTCACAAAACTCCCCTCATAGGTGTCACCATTAGGGAAAGTTATTTTTCCTGTTCCGTGCGGACGTTTGCCTTTCAGCTCGCCTATGTAAGATGAGCCATCCTTAAGGCGTATGGAGCGAATAGGATTTTTGGCACTTGCAGATTGCGCAGTTCGTGCAGCAGGCTTCAATGATTGGCCATCGGATACAAGCTTGTATATTTTACGGTTAGTGAGCGAATCGGTATCGGCGATTATTTTAGGCAGCCCTTCGGCCGATTGGCGCTCGTCGCAGAAGTCGCCCTCATAGACATTACCGTCCAAACTGCGATATTTGCCGGCACCCTCTATTCTGCCTTTTACGAATGTTCCTTCAAAAATATCGCCATTGGTTAATATCAATTTCCCTTTTCCGTGTGGGAGTTTACCTTTAACCTCGCCTATATACGACGAACCATCCTTTAGGCGCATTGCTTTTTGATTTGTCTTGTTATCGTCGTCGCTATTTTCAAGAATCTCGGCCTGTTGAAGTAAGGGGGATAGAAAATGCCACGATGCAGCACGATAATCGACGTACACAGTAGCCGATGCAAGCTCTGCAAAGAGAGAAAAAATAAGGAATGTAAATATATTCAGTTTCATTATTATCTTTTTATAATCTGTTTATGCCGGCTGTTTTACAGCGAGCGCAGGGCGTGTTCGCGTTAGCAAAGACGTCGGCAAGCGAGCAAGATATATAAAGCAACGCTTTAATATATTTTACAGCGAGCGCAGGGCGTGTTCGCGTTAGCAAAGATAATAAGATTACCTTATAAAAGGCAAAAAAAACCGAATAAATTAAGAAGCTGTTTAAATTTCTTTCAAAAGAACATTTACATTACCGCCGTATGTAGTTATATTTTTATATTCTTTTTAGCTCCACTCCCCTTTTTCACAGCCACTTGAGACCGCTATGCGCCTACAATAATTTGCGACATTGCCTCGGGTCGCAGATACTCGCGTGCCAACGAGCGCAACTCGGCAGCTGTTACAGAGCATACTGTATCGAGATACTCATTTACCGCCTCAAAAGATTGTCCCGAGAGCCATTGACTTATAAAAACTTCGGCTTTTGGGAGCACCCCCTCATATTCGCGGCACAACTCTCCCAACGTGTAATTTCTAACAAGCTCAAGCTCGTCATTCGAGATATACTCGTTCCTTAGAAGCGCCAACTCTTTGTCAACCTCGACAAGCAGAGGCTTCACATATTCATTATCCGTCTCGGTACTTATCATAAAAGCATTGCGGCTGCCATACGCGTCAACCTCGGCCTCAATATGATAAGTGTAACCGTTGCGTTCGCGTATATTGCTCATCAGCCGACTGCCAAAATACCCACCCAATATTACAGTCAGAAAGCGGAAACGATGAAAATCGGGATGCGACGCGTCCATCGTCATACACCCTACTCTTATTCCACTCTGCAACACTCCGGCGAGTTCAATTTTCCTACTACCGAGAATCGGCCTCGGAGCATCAATCTGCACCCGAGGGGCACTCTTACAGCCCCACTCCTCCGAAAATCGACCTTCTATTGCAGCTATGCTCGCATCATTGACATTTCCCGAGAGGAAAAAAGCCATTGTCGCCGAGCCATACATCTTGCTGTGATATTGTTGCAACGCCTCACGGGTTATTGCATCATAATCCTCGGCCGAAACAATATGCCCCAAAGGATGCCCATCGCCCCACAGCGACTGCTCGAAATATCGCTGTGCGACAACATCTACTTTGTGGCTGTTTATATGATAAAAAGCCTTATTATTTGCCCTTATTGTCTCTAAATTCTGTTGTGGAAATGTCGGACGTTTAAGCATAGACTCCAACACATCCAACAAAGGGTTCAAATGACGCCCAAGCGTGTACAGAGTTATTCTGTTGCAATTCTGAAGCGAGTACATCTCAATCCACGCACCATAATAATCGAGCATACGCGAAATTTCTTCGGTACTATAATCGTCCGTGCCCTCGCGCAACATTCTGTTTGTAAAAAGTGCCTGCAAAGGCAACGCTTGCACACCGTATCCACCGCTTATAAGAATATCGATGCGTAGTACATCCTGCCTGCCACCTTTTATTACAAAGATGGGTATCCCGTTCGATAACACCGTCTTTTGCGGCATTATCAAACAGGGTTTTTCCATTTGTTTTATTCGAGGTGGGACGGGCATAATTCAAGCAAAAAGCCTCTTAATCGTTCCAATCAAGACCTATCGACGCTGCAAACTCTTTGGCACGCTCAAGATCCTCGGGAGTATCAATGCCCACTGTTTCAATATCGGTTTTTCCCACTCTTATACGATAGCCGTTCTCAAGCCAACGGAGCTGTTCGAGCGACTCGGCTTTTTCGAGTGGCGACTGTGGCAATGTGGTTATGCGCTCAAGAACATCTGTTCGATAGGCATATATTCCAAGATGCTTGTAGAATGTCTCGACGTTGAGCCACTGCGACTTATCGACACCACGCAGATAAGGGATAACCGAGCGGCTGAAATACATTGCAAAGCCGTTTAAATCCATCACCACCTTGGGCGAGTTGGGACACTCAAGACGCTCAATGCCATCGCTCTTCTCAAAAGGTTTTACGAGCGTTGCAATATCTGTTTGAGGCGAATCGAAGCAAGCCATAAGTGCCTCGACCTGCTTGCGCTGTATAAAAGGTTCGTCGCCCTGTATATTTACAATTACGTCGCAATCGAGATTGAGGTTGCGATAAGCATCCAGACAGCGCTCAGTACCATTCTTACACTGCTCGGAGGTCATAACAACATTTCCACCAAAGCCTCTGACACACTCGGCTATACGCTCGTCATCTGTTGCAACATAAAGAGTATCGAAACAATCCTGTACCTGTTCATAGACACGCTGTATCACTGTCTTTCCACCAAGCATAGCCAAAGGCTTGCCCGGAAAGCGCGTCGAGGCGTATCGAGCCGGGATAATTCCTGCAAATTTCATAGTATTCTTTTATTTATTGAATGATTATTTTCGTTTTTATTGGAAAAGGTCGTCGAAGCCACCCGATGCGGTTGACGGGGCAGCCACAGAGGTATTGTCTTTTTTGAGCATTATCGTATCGCCCTCCTCGGTCATTGTAAAAATCTGTCCCAAGCAAGGGTCCCAACCTTTGGGAATATCGAATCGTTCCTCTTGCGAGTAAGGCAATGTCTTATCGGCATATACCTTATTCATATATATACCCCATATAGGCAGTGCCATTGATGCACCTTGTCCGTCGCTCATACGGTCGAAGTGAATATCGCGTTCCTCGCCTCCTACCCAACATCCGGTTACCAATGAGGGAGTAAATCCCATAAACCAACCATCTGAGTTATTCTGTGTGGTTCCGGTTTTTCCACCAATATCGGCAGTGAATTTATATATTCTGCGCAGACGTCCGCCTGTTCCTTCGTTGATTACGGCACGTAACATCTCAATCATTCTATACGAGCTCTCTTCGCTTATCACCTCATTTTTTTGTGCAGTAAATGTTGCGACAGTGTTTCCTACATTATCCTCGATACGTGTAACAAACAGAGGCGCAGTGCGTATTCCTTTACCCACAAATGCAGTGTAGGCACTAACCATCTCGCCCACCGAAGCGTCGCACACACCCAGACAGAGCGAGGGTGTCGGCTCAATTTCCTTATTACGCAATCCGTATTGATGCAATAGTTTCTTGAATGAATAGGGATTGAGTTTACTCATAATATAAGCCGAAATCCAGTTGTTCGAGTTGGCAAGACCCCAACGCAGTGTTACCACCTCGCCGTATCGTGCCTTGGAGGTATTCTTGGGACTCCATATTTTTCCATCCTCGGTGAGCAGTGTCTGTTCTACGTTGCGTGTCTCATCACAAGGCGTAAAGCCATTCTCCATTGCCAACGAGTAAAGATAGGGCTTTATGGTCGAGCCAACCTGACGGCGGCCCATAAATGCCATATCATATTTGAAATTATAGTAGTTTGTTCCACCAACGTAGGCCTTAACCTCGCCCGTATGAGGGTCCATTGACACTACTCCCGTTCTGAGGAAATATTTGTAATATTTTAGTGAATCCATTGGGGTCATCACAGTGTCTATGCTGCCATTGTAGCTAAAGACCTGCATATTTTCTTTAGTATTAAACGCCTCAATAATTTCGTCGTCGGTGGCACCATTTTTTTTCATTATACGGTAGCGGTCGCTCTGACGCATTGCACGCTCCATAATTTTGTTAACTTCTTCGACTGTAAGTTCATCGGTAAAGGGCGCTGTTTTTTGTCCCTTCTTGGCCTTGAAGAAACGTGGTTGCAGATAATCGGCAACGTGTTCTTTTACAGCCTCTTCGAGATACTGTTGCATACGCGAGTCAATGGTGGTGTATATTTTCAGTCCATCGGTATAAAGATTGTAGTTTGTGCCATCGGACTTTTTATTCTTGTTACACCAACCAAAGAGAGGGTTATTCTCCCAGTCGAGCGAATCTTCGTAGAATTTTTGCATCTCCCAACCGCGATAATTCTTTTTATCGGGTTTTTTGGCTGTCATCATAAGGCGCAGATACTCGCGGAAATAGGGCGCCGGGCCTGCTTTATGGTCGGCCGAGTGAAAATTGAGCTGAAGTTCAATCTGTTTCAGACTGTCAGCCTCGGCCTCGGTAATATATCCGGCCTTGGCCATCTGTCCAAAAACCACGTTACGACGCTGTTTTGTTTTTTCGGGACGGCGACGGGGATTGTAAAGTGATGAATTCTTACACATACCCACCAGCATTGCAGCCTCTTGTACATTGAGGTCTTTAGGTGATTTCCCAAAGTATATCTGTGCTGCACTGCGTATTCCCACTGCGTTGTATCCAAAGTCATATTTATTCAGATACATTGTTATAATCTCCTCCTTTGTGTAACGGCGCTCCAATTGTACGGCAATCACCCACTCGATAGGTTTTTGCATCATACGTTCCATTTCGTCCTCGGCCGTAACCTGTGTGTAGAGCAATTTTGCAAGCTGTTGAGTGATTGTACTGCCACCGCCGGCACTCTCTTGACGCAATATTCCACGCTTGATAATTGCACGCAGCAATGCTCGTGCATCAATTCCCGAGTGCTCGGTAAAGCGTACATCCTCGGTTGCAATGAGCGCCTTTATAAGATTAGGAGAAATTTCATTATACTCGACAAGAGTGCGATTCTCTTTGCTATACGACCAAGTACCCATTACCTTTCCATCGGCCGAAAGCACCTGTGCAGCATATTTATACGAAGGATTTTCAAGCTCGGACATATCGGGCATATAACCTATCCACCCTTGTGCAATAGCAAAGAAAGTAAGAATCACTGCCATAATTCCGCCCAAGAGCAGCACCCATAGTGCTATCAATATCTTTTTTATCATAATTATTGTCGCGAATTATCTATATTAAAACACATAAAAGCAAATAACGCCGAATAGCGCAAATTACCACATAATATCATAGCGCAAAGATAATAACAAACGAGCGGAAAATATGAAGTTTACTTCAATATTTTACACAGCGAGTGCAGAATATCTTCGATATTTTTATCAAAGATACGAACAAACGAGCAAAAAACACAAAGTTCACTTTAGTGTTTTTTAAAGCGAGTGCAGAATATCTTCGATATTTTTATCAAAGATAAGTACAAACGAGCGGAAAATATGAAGTTTACTTCAATATTTTACACAGCGAGTGCAGTATATCTTCGCTGTAAACAGCAAAGATACAAAAAATCCAATTACTATAATACCCTATTAACTAAAAACTGCTAACTGCAAGAAAAACTTATAGACGAGGACGATGTTTTTTGCCGCAGCCACAAACAACTAAAAATAAAATTGACACATTGATGCAAATAAGCCAATTTATTCATTCGATATTTCGATATTTTATATACCTTTACGGGGAAATATTCTGTTACACAAATGTAAACCACTCAATATGGAAAAGAGAAGTTTAGTATCAATCAACGACTTGTCGCGCGAGAAGATTCTTCAGTTGCTTCAGATGGCCGAGAAATTTGAAGAAAATCCCAATCGCGATATTCTTTCGGGTAAGGTTATTGGTTCGTTGTTTTTTGAGCCCTCGACCCGCACCCGCCTCAGTTTCGAGACAGCAGCAATGCGTCTGGGTGCTCGTGTCATTGGATTCAGCGATGCGGCCACAAGCTCGGCAAGCAAAGGCGAGACATTAAAAGACACCATTATGATGGTATCGAATTATGCCGACCTTATAGTAATGCGCCACCGTCTCGAAGGTGCGGCACGATATGCAAGTGAGATTTCACCCGTACCCATAATAAATGCAGGCGACGGTGCCAATCAGCACCCCTCGCAAACGATGCTCGACCTCTACTCCATTCTAAAGACACAGGGCAGGCTCGAAAATCTGCACATACACCTTGTGGGCGACCTAAAATACGGCCGTACGGTTCACTCGCTTCTACACGCGATGCGACACTTTAAACCGACATTCCATTTTATTGCACCTCAGGAGCTTCAGATGCCCGAGGAGTATCGTCTGTTCTGTCGCGAGAACAACATCCCCTTTACCGAGACAACCGAATTTAACGAGGATGTCATTGCAAGCGCCGACATTATATATATGACACGCGTTCAACGCGAGCGCTTCAGCGACCTTATGGAGTACGAGAAAGTAAAGAATTGCTACCGTCTGACAAATGCAATGCTTGCCGGAAGCAAAGAGAATCTGCGCATCCTGCACCCACTGCCACGAGTAACCGAAATTGCCTACGACGTAGATGACAACCCCAAAGCCTACTATTTCAGACAGGCACAAAACGGACTATACGTGCGCGAAGCGCTCATTTGCGATGTATTAGGAATTAACATCTAAAAAGCAGCAACAATGAAAGACAATATGACAGCAATGCAGGTAACAGCATTGTGCAATGGAACAGTAATCGACCACATTCCGGCCGACAAGCTATTTGCCGTAGTAAGCCTTTTGAACATTCCGGCAATGGAGAGCAACGTAACAATTGGTTACAATCTTAACAGCAAAAAGTTAGGCAAAAAAGGCCTTATAAAAGTTGCCGATAAATTCTTTACCGACGACGAGGTGAACCGAATTTCTTTAGTTGCCCCCAACGTAGTACTGAACATTATCCACGACTATAAGGTTGTAGAGAAACGCGAGGTTCATATGCCCGACAAGCTACACAACATTGTCAAGTGCAGTAACCCCAACTGCATAACCAACAACGAACCTATGCCCACACTTTTCCATCTTGTCAACCGCAATGAGGGCACACTAAAATGCCACTACTGCGAAAAAGAGAAGAACGTAAAAGAGATTGAATTACTATAAAAGAATTCTATAAGAATGAAACTGAACTGGAAGCCGGGAACAATGATATACCCCCTGCCCGCAGTACTTATAAGCTGTGGTAACAGCCCCGAAAATTACAATATGCTCACAGTATCGTGGGTGGGTACGGTGTGCACCAACCCTGCAATGTGCTATATATCGGTGCGTCCCGAACGCCACTCCTACCCCATCATACGCGAAACAGGCGAATTTGTCATAAACCTCACAACAGCCGAGATGGCGCGTGCCACCGACTGGTGCGGCGTCCGCTCGGGCAAGGATTATGACAAAGCCAAGGAGACAGGGCTCACCTATGGCCCATCCACAGTAATTAAAGCTCCGATAATTGTAGAATCGCCATTGAGTATTGAGTGCCGCGTTAAGCAGATTATCCCTTTGGGCTCGCACGATATGTTTTTGGCCGAGGTTGTAAACGTACAAGCCGACGACCGTCTGCTCAACCCCGAAACAGGCGAATGGGACCTATCGGCTGCCGACCCATTAGTTTATACCCACGGAAAATATTTCCATCTGGGCGAGTTTATTGGTAAATTCGGCTGGAGCGTCAAAAAAGAGACAAAAAAGAGATAATATGTCCATTCGTCATATAGTAACCGGTATAATTATTTTTCTGCTTGCGTTGCAGTCGATACAAGCGCAGGAGCAGAGTAAAAAAGTACGTTTCAACGCAGGTCTGAAAGTAGGATTCCACGCAGCCACGTACAACAGCACCAATTTCAAAATTGACGGCTACGAATATGACGACCGTGTGATACAGAGCAACAAAATAGGTTACTCGGTGAGTCCTTTCGTGCGCATAAGCAAGAATCGCCTATATGTGCAGACCGAGGGCACGTTGAGCCTCTCGCGTCATAATTTCGAATTTAAAGAGATTCTGCCCGATAATGCACCCGCACTCGAAGATGCCACAAAGCCCCAATACAAACTGACTACCTACTGCATTCAAGTGCCACTGCTCGTAGGCTACGAATTTGTGAACAGCGGCCCTTATGGAATGAGCGTTTTTACAGGCCCAAAAGCAAAATTCATATTTACGGCGCACGACAAGCAAGAGTTTAAACACTTTAAGCACACACACCTCGAAGAGCAGTTACAACCCATAGTATATTATTGGGAGGTTGGATTAGGAGTAAAAATCTCAAATTTCTGTTTCGATTTTATTTACGACTTTGGATTAAATAAGAATTCCAATGGTATTATATCGAAAAAGAGTGGCGAAAAATTCTATTCACGACGCAGCGACAATCTTCTGAGTTTCTCGGTAGGTATATTTTTTTAAAAGATTCCAATCAAAGACACGCACAGAAGTGCGCGACTAACAAAACAAAAATCGAGTGCACCCCGTGGGGTGCACTCGATTTTATCACATTAGATAATAGTCTCTTAGTAAGCATATAAAGGATACTCGGCCATTGTCTCATTTACTTGACGACGAACGGCAGCTATAACCTTTTCGTCCTCGGGAGCATTAAGCACTGTCTCAATCATCTCGGCAATAAAAGGCATAAGCGTCTCTTTTACACCGCGAGTTGTGATTGCAGGAGTTCCTAAACGAATGCCCGATGTCTGGAAAGCGCTGCGCGAGTCAAAAGGAACCATATTCTTGTTGGCAGTAATATCGGCTGCAACAAGAGCTCTCTCGGCCACCTTACCGGTGAGGTCGGGATATTTGCTACGCAGGTCAACAAGCATCGAGTGGTTATCTGTTCCGCCCGAAACAATACCGAATCCGCGATTCATAAGCTCGGCTGCAAGTGTAGCTGCATTCAGCTTAACCTGCGCTTGATACTCTTTAAACTCGGGTTGCAAAGCCTCGCCAAAGGCAACAGCCTTGGCTGCAATTACATGTTCGAGCGGGCCACCCTGAATACCGGGGAACACTGCACTATCGAGCAGAGCCGACATCATCTTAACCTCGCCCTTGGGAGTAGTTTTTCCCCAAGGATTGGGAAAATCCTTACCCATAAGAATAATACCGCCACGTGGGCCACGCAGTGTCTTATGAGTGGTAGATGTTACAATGTGAGCATATTTCAAGGGGTTATCGAGCAGTCCTGCGGCAATAAGACCGGCAGGGTGTGCCATATCAACCATAAGCAGTGCGCCTACACTGTCGGCAATTTCGCGCATACGCTTATAATCCCACTCGCGCGAGTAGGCCGAACCACCACCGATAATCAGTTTAGGCTGCTCGCGATGAGCAATTTCTTCCATTTGGTCGTAATCGACGCGACCGGTCTCGGGGTTCAGGTTATACTCTACGGGAGTATAGATAAGACCCGATGTATTTACAGCCGAACCGTGCGAAAGGTGTCCGCCGTGTGCAAGGTTAAGACCCATAAATTTATCACCGGGGTTGAGCACAGCAAGAAATACTGCGGCATTGGCCTGTGCACCCGAATGAGGCTGAACATTTACCCACTCGGCACCATAAAGTTCTTTCAGACGTGTGCGTGCAAGTTCCTCGACCATGTCAACGACCTCACAACCACCATAATAGCGCTTGCCGGGATAACCCTCGGCATATTTGTTTGTGAGGAACGAGCCCATAGCCTGCATAACCTCATTACTTACAAAATTCTCCGACGCAATAAGCTCAATGCCTTTGAGTTGTCGGCGTTGCTCCATCTCAATCAGTTGAAAAACGGAATTGTCTCTTTTCATAGTATTATTTTATAATTTACTCTTTTACTCAAAAAAACGGTCTTTTTGCTAACGAATTGCAAAGATAGTGCTTTTTACTCTAATAATTATAAAGTAAAGGCATAAAAGGAGAACAAATTTTAATTTGCCCTCCTTTTACCGCCTTTTTAACTACTTATTTATTATTTACTTAAAGTCCAAAAAACATAGTATCTATGCAACGACAAGAGTTATATTTTTCATTTCAAAAGAAACGTTATTCTACTTTTTAAACGGGGGAATGAGTAAAATGTAACAATATCTACCGATAAATAGCCGGATATTTTTTAGGCCACACACATACTAATTATTCTGCCCCCACATTGAAACGGTAGATAGCCGACAGCATCAGATAGCTGTGAAACGTAGCTGTACGGCTGAAATTCCTTGAATTGGCCGAAAGATAACTCCACTCCGATGTTCTCTGGTGCAGAATATCTACCGCTTCGAGTTGCAGCGTCAACGCCTTACTCTTAAGCAACGACTGCGACACTGTTGCATTCCACAGCCATTGACTGTGGTTCAGAATCTCGGAGTCGTAGCCCTTACGGTCGAAAAGGCCGAAGCTGGTGTTGATTTTCAAGCCAAAGGGCAGCTCGACCTGCGGCTGAAAAGTAAACTCAAAGATACGTCCTGCCTGATTGCGTCCCTTTTCGTGCTCGTATCGGGTAATCTCGCTACTGAACGACGAGTTCAGACTGATACTCCAAATATCCTTTCTCCAACGCAACGACATTCGTGCCGACGGGGCATAAAAATTGACCACCGACAGGCCGAGAGCATCGCCCATTGAACCAACAAAATTCTTATTGTGCCAATGATTAAGGTGGGTCGTCAGCCTCAATGTCCAATGACGGGCCGTGTCTAAAGGTTGCTCGGTCGATAGTAACACAAAAGCTCGATAATTTCCGTTAATGCTTTTTGTCGTCAATGTCCGCTTGCCCGTAACCTCATCTATTTGAGATATTGAGGTGGGAGTGTTACTGTTCCAACTGAAATATCCAATCATATTATAATTATCACCACGCTTTTTATTGAAATAGTTACCCTGCAAATTTATTGAGTTGTACCACTCGGTCTTAAGATGAGGGTTGTTTATCGACACCACCATTTCATTTGACGTATCGGTAAGAGGCAACAGGCTCACAAGTGCTTGACGGCTCGTCGAGCCGTGGTAATTAACATATAGCTCGGCATTTTCGATGGGACGCCACGTAAGGTTGCTTCCCACTGTCCAATCGATATATTTGCGCGAGGGTGCATAATTGTTATTATCGCGGCTATAATAAAGATGCTCGTTTTTATGTGCGGCAGCAACGCTTAATTGCGCCTCGAATTTTTCCCATCTACCCGACAATGCAGTATTTAATGTATGCTCATTAGCATACTCTACCGAGTTATATGAGTTTGCAATATCAATTACTGCACGCAACGAGTCGGCTGTCGATGGGTGCATACCCACAGGCAGATACGGCGTGTTATAATGCGTGTAGTGGTGGAGATTGTATATATTATTTGCCCCATTATCTTTATTGTGGGCATAGGAATAAGTCAGATGGTGCTGTATCTTGTCGGTAAGGCGGAACGAGAATCCTAACGAAGCCCCGTATGAGCTATTATCGTTTGGCGAGAGATTATATCGACGCAACAGATAATCGGCTTTGGGAGCATCGGGGCTGAAATAACGATAATAGGTTAGATTATCACTATTGTTCCTGCCCGAGTATATACGATAATTTGCATTGATGAACATTGAATTTCCCGAATTGCCGAAGCGATGAGTATAGGATGCCCGCACCGAGGCATTTATACTGCGTGAATTGCTCCCACTGATATTTTCCGAAGAGTTTACTCCTTGTGAGCGCAGCGTGCTGTCAATATCGCCACTAATCAACCCCAAATGTGCATTCTCCATTATCTGTTCACTGTTATATACCGAGCCTTTGGAGTTGTAACTATTACGGTGGTCATTATAAAAATAGTCCAATCCAAAATTCATTCGGTTCAGTGTGTCGATGTTCCACACAAGCGACGCGTTTACATCAACACCTCTTTCGCGTCCGTTGTTTATGCTTGTATTGTAGCCAAAATGCGAGCCCTGCGACAAAAATGTCTCATTGTTCGATATTGTGCTGTGGTTACTGTTGTTGTGCGTAGCCGTAACATTCAGATTGCTTTTTATATATCCGGCTTCGTTATTCTTGCGACCATTGTCCCACGAAAGAACCGTTCCCGCCTTACGATAGGTATAAAAACCGTTTCCAACACCCCAATGATACCAATTGCCATTTTCATCGACCTGTTCATTTTGACTGATGTTATTAACCTGCGCAAACACCGCAGCACGATACTTATCGCTGAAATTCAGCGCAAAGACCTTGCCCATATAACGCTCTTTTGTTCCGTAACCCAAATTGGCATTTACGTTCCACGAGCTCATATACTCCTTTTTTATTTTAAGGTCGATAACCGTTGCCTTGTCGGTGTCGTGTGTGCCCGAAAAATCACGATCATCGTCGCTTTTCTTATATATCTGTACATTTTCCACAGCCTCGGTTGTCATATTCGAGATTGCCGTATTTACATCGCCGAAGAATGGCTTGCCATTAACCAATATATTATCGACCTTCTTTCCTTGAAAGGTAAGATTGCCGTCGCTATCCATTGACAATCCGGGCAGTTGTTTTATGAGCGCTGCCACCGAAGCCCCTTCGGGTACCCGGTAGGCTGCACTGTTATAGACGAATGTATCGGCTTTAATCGTAAGTTCGTTGGCAAGGCCGGTAACAAGAGCCTCGCCAAGCATTTTGCTATCAGGTGCAAGGTGTATCTTGCCCATACGCTGCTTGGGGCTTTTCTTTGTCAACTCAAAATATTTAGTAAGCGTCTCGTATCCAATATACGAGACTACAAGTTTGTATTTTCCCGCAGCCTTCAGAGCCACCGAAAAGTTGCCATCCTCGTTGGTGGCAGCCATCGTTACTTGCGTCGTGTCGTTCACTAATACTCGCAAGCGTGCAAAAGGCAACGCCTCTTTATTATTCTCGGCATCTACCACCCTACCCGTAATTTCATAATTCTGAGCCGAGAGTGTGGTACTCGCAAATATCAATAATATAATAAGAAATCTTTTCATCACTCCATTCATTCTTTAATACATTGGACTGTAACAATCCTTAAACATACTGACTATTTTCAGATATTACAAATATTTCTTTGAAAGAAATTTAAACAGCTTCTAAATTGATTGAATTACCAGTCGAACGTGATTATTTCATTAAATTGAGGCCACGTATGAATTGGTGTCGAGAAATTCTCAAACGGTGTAAATTTTGTCGGCAGAAATAATTCTGTATCTATTGTGTAGGGTTCAAAATTGTCGAAATTGTCGAAACAACCAAACAATTGCTCAATTGTCTGTTGCGAGAGGCTGATGACCCTTGCGCCTCGTTTATAAAAGTCATACTTGCCAAACAGGTTCAAACTATTGTCTATACGTCTGTGTGCAGCCCTATAATAGGGATTATGTACAATACAACGATTATAACCGATTGTATCAACTTTTTTATCACCGATGCACAAGTTTGTTAGTTCGGTCTCTTGCACTGCACCGGGTGCTGCCACAGGGTCGTTTGTAGAACCTGCAAGAAAAGGTGAAATTATGAAAAGTACAAAAATAAGTACAGCTGCAATAGAAACAAAGGCCGGCCAGTTGTTCACTCGTCGCCGATGGACACCACGACGCATAATGCGATTTTTGCGTCTCCAGCGTGCAAAATTGCTCCACTCGACCTCGACATCCGGAAGCCGTGCGTTGTCAACCTCGATTATTGTTTCAATATTACTAAGCAACGAATACAATTCCTGTGTTTCTTCGTTGTTCATAATATCCGCGAGTTGCTCGTCATTAAACCTCTCGGGCGTTTCCACTGCTTGTAACAGACGCTCTATATTACTATTTTTATCATTTTTCTCCATAGTCATCATATTTCGCAGTTTGTGATATAACTTTTAAGTTTGAGTATCAACGAAGCAAAATGACGCCTCGCGGTGGCGTAACTGCATCCAAGCAGCACGGCAGCATCTTTCAGGGTTTTCTTCTCGAATATTACAAGGTTTATAAGAGCCTGTTCCTCTTTGTCTAATGTCGATATATAAAGACGCAATAGCTCGATACGTTTCTCGTGGAAAAAATCGCTCTTACTATTTAGTTGAGTGTCCGAAATTATTCGTTTTTTAAATCGCTCGTGCACTTCCATATGTCTTAAACGGCTGACACAGGCATTACGCAATATCGACCTTGAGAGAGAATCGGGATTATCGGTCTTTTCCCACACCTGCCACAGTCGCTTGAATGTCTCGGCTACAATATCGCGGCTCTCTTCCTTGTCGTGCAGTATGCCTAATGCTAAACGATACAGTGTTGTATAATTTGTTTTATAAAACTCTTCAAAATCCATTACTCTGCTGCTACAAATGCTCAATTATTTTGACGTGTTATATATATAAGACGTAAATAATGGCAAAAATGAACACAAAAAGAGAAAAAATCTTCAGAAAAATTTTTCTGAAGATTTTTTCTCTTTTTGTCAAATACCGAATTATGGTTCTTTTATGAGTACATAAAACGACGAATACTCTGCTTAGGAGTTTTTTCAAAGGGCTCTTCACGCATTTCGCAGGTTGCAATCTGGCTATATGCGGGCAGTTCTTTGTTAAGTGCCAGAATATTCTCGGCTATGATTTTATTAACCTCCTCGGTGTTAAGATTATCTTTCCTACCGGACTCATAGTCGGCAACTACAAGTGCCACAAGAGCATTTTTACGACCAACCACCAACGACTCCACTATATAAGGAAGATTGTTTATCTTATCCTCAATCTCCTCGGGATATATATTCTGTCCGCTGGCCGAGAGAATCATATTCTTGCAACGGCCCTTGATAAAGATATTGCCCTTTTTGTCGATAATACCCATATCTCCCGTCTTTAGCCAACCGTCTTTTGTAAATGACGCCTTTGTGGCCTCTTCGTTTCTGTAGTAGCCGAGCATCACGGCATCGCCCTTACACTGAATCTCGCCGAGAATGCGACGGGGGTCTTTCGAGTCGATGCGTACCTCAAGAGGCTCGGCTGTGCGTCCGCAAGAGTACTTCTCAAATTTCGAGCGGTCGCAATACGAGATTAGCGGGCCACACTCGGTCATTCCGTAACCAACACAATAGGGGAAATTCATCTTTTGCATAAGGTCTTCGACCTCGCGGTTAAGCGCTGCACCGCCGATAATAACACCGGTTGTGAGGCCACCGCCAAAGGCTGTCACCAACTTCTTGCGGATGGCGTTGAGGATAATTTTGTTCACTCCGGGGATGGCCATAAGCACTCGCATATGAGGCTTACGCAGTGTGGGGAATACCTTTGACTTGAAAATTTTCTCTACCACAAGGGGCACGGTGAGAAACATAAAGGGTTTAACGGCGGCTAATCCTCCCAAAAGACGTGCGGGGACGGGCTTTCCGTTAAGGATTGTTATGTGGCATCCGCCTGAGAGGGGGAAGAGAAAATCGAATGTCTGTCCGAACATATGTGCCATAGGAAGAACCGAGAATATTGTATTACCCTCGCACATTGGAATCTCGCGGCGGGCAAACTCGAGGTTGGCCGAGAGGCTGCGTGCCGGAAGCACCACTCCCTTTGAGGTTGCACTTGTGGTACCCGATGTAAAACTGATTACGGCAACGGGTTCCATTTCGGTCTTTGAGTAATCGACAGCCTCGGGCTTTACTCCTGCGGGGAATTTTGCCGCGAACTTTGCATCGAGGTCGGCTGCCGCCTCTTCGTATTTTTTATCCGACGCGTTAAACAATGAAATATCCTTTACATTAACCGTGCAGGTAAAGTCATCTATAGCGTTCAAGCCATCAAGCAACGATTTATCGGCTTTCAAAAGGTCGAATGCCACATTGTCGCATATCATCATACGGCACTCCGAGAAGGTGCTTAGCTCTACCACGGCGCTCGCAAGAAAATCGGGCAGGAAAGGCACAACTACTGCATCGTATGCCACTACCGCAAGATAAGCAATGCCCCACTCGGCCGAATTACGTGCATACAAGGCTACTTTATCTCCTTTTTTCAGTCCGCAAGCATCGAACAGTATGTGGTATTTCTCAATGCCTTCGGCTACCTGACCGTAGGTATATGTCTCGCCACCAAAATTGCTGAAAGCGGGTCTGTCCCAATGCTTCTTAATGGACTTATCCAAATAGGTTAAATAGTGCTGCATAGTATCTATATTTAATGTTGTTTATATTCTTTTTCTTGTTCGTTGCTTACTTTCCGCAGTAAGCCAAAATATCTTTTGCAAATATCTTTAATTATTTTGTTTTTAGGAATATTTAAGCCGAAAATTAACACTGTTTTCATTCCTTTTTGAACAGTATAGGGTTATTTTATCACTTCTGTTAACACTATTTTACAAAAAAACTTAAAAATTGATTCCCTTTACAGACAATCAAAAAACTGTAAAGGGAATCGGGGTCTAACAATCTACAATCAAATTTATTTGTACATAAATCTTTTTATACTCAGTTTGGGAGTCTTTTCAAAGGGCTCTTTCATTATTTCGCAGGCTGTAATTTTGCTGTATGCGGGTAGTTTGCTGTTGAGCGAGAATACATTTTTCTCTATCTCTTCTTTTAGCTCGTCGGCGCTTATGTTGGCTTCGGCTGCGGCGTCGTTGTTGGGAACCACAAGCGCCACAATGCCGTGCTTGCGCCCCACAATTAGAGACTCTTGGACGTAGGGCAGCTGATTTACAAGTTCTTCAATCTCCTCGGGGTAGATATTCTGTCCGTTGGCGGTGAGAATCATATTCTTGCAACGTCCGCGAATGACAACATTCTCTTTGACGTCCATTGTACCCATATCTCCGGTTCTGAACCAACCATCTTGGGTAAAGGCAGCCCTTGTTGCCTCTTCGTTCTTATAATAGCCGGTTGTAACAGCGTCACCCTTAAGCAATATCTCGCCGGGAACGTCGGCCGGATTCTCCGAGTCGATGCGCACGTCAACCGACGGATGGGCAACAGCGCCGCAAGTGTGTGGTATAAAATCTTGCCAACGTGTATATGTTACCAATGGGGCGCACTCTGTCATTCCGTAACCCACGACATAAGGGAATTTTATCTGCTGCATCACACTCTCGACCTCTTTATTTATGGCTGCACCTCCAATGAGCAATCCTCCCTGCTCGATATTCCCTCCAAAAACATCAAGTAGTTTGCTTCGTACCTTATTTAATATATATCCTCGCACTCCGGGAATTGCAAGCATTATGCGCATTGATGTTTTTGCAAGCACCGGCATAACCTTAAGACGGAAAATTTTCTCTACTAACAGAGGTACTGTGAGGAACATAAAAGGCTTAACCTCGGAAAGTGCCTTGAGAAGGCGTGCCGGAATAGGCTTTTCGGTATAAATGTATATGTGGCAACCTTTTGAGAATGGGAATATAAAGTCGAAGGCTTGTCCGAAGATGTGAGCCAAAGGCAATATTGACAATATTGTATATCCCTGACGGGCATACATATGCGAACGAGCATATTCAAGGTTGGCCGATATTGCGCGTGCCGGCAGAATCACTCCCTTGGGCGAGCTGCTTGTTCCCGATGTATAGCTTATTACCGAGACTGCATCCAAATTACTCTTTGAATAATCTATATGCTTGGGGGTTACTCCATTGGGATAACGTGTCTTAAAAGCCTTGTTGGCAAGCTCGACTGCATCTGTTACGACACCTTTGCACTCGGCAAAGGGCTCGATTCTTGCAATATTTATAAGTCCGCAAAAACCCTCAATATTCTCGAATCCCGAAAGTACTTTACAACGTTTCAATCCGTTAAATATCGAATTATCCGACAGCAACATACGGCTGTCCGATAATTTTGTGAGGTCTAAAATATTTTGTGGCAGAAAATCGGGTAACAAAGGCACTGCAACGGCATCGTACGTTACAATGGCAAAATAGGCCACACACCACTCGGCCGAGTTGCGTGCGCACAAAGCTATCTTTTCGCCCTTGGCAATACCGCATTTTTCGAATAATATGTGGTATCTCTCGATATACGATGCTACATCGCCGTATGTCAAAGTATTTGCACCGTAATTTGTAAGTGCCGGTGCGCTCCAATTTTCTTTTATAGACTCGCTTATATACGATAAAAAGTGTTTCATTATTATAGTGTTATTGATACATAAATCTTTTTATACTCAGTTTGGGTGTCTTTTCAAAAGGCTCGTCGCGTAACTCGCACTTTGCAATGCGACTGTACAGAGGGAGCTGCTCGTTAATTGCAAAGATGGCATCTTCGATACTTTTCTTAAGCTCATCACCTGCGAGCGATTGTTCCTTGGCTGCATCCTGATTGACAACCACAAGCGCCACAAGGCCGTGTTTACGCCCGACAACCAATGATTCAAGCACCAAAGGCAGACTGTTGATAATCTCTTCAATCTCCTCGGGGTAGATATTCTGACCGTTGGCGGTGAGAATCATATTCTTGCAACGTCCGCGAATTATTACATACTCGTTAGCGTCCATTGTGCCCATATCTCCGGTCTTGAACCAACCATCATCGGTGTAAGCAGCCTTTGTAGCTTCGGGATTTTTGTAATATCCGGCTGTTACGTGTGTACCGCGTACCTGTATCTCACCCGGAATCTCGGCAGGACTTGACGAGTCGATGCGCACCTCAATATCGGGGCGTATAATTCCTGCGTCGTTCTTCAGTGCAGGGTGATTCCATCCTTTGTAGCTTATGAGAGGGCCACACTCGGTCATTCCGTAGCCAACAGCATAAGGTATCTTAACTTTACGCATAATATCGTCAACATCTTTGCTTATTGCAGCTCCACCGATAAAAAAACCCGATATGTGCAGATTGCTACCAAAAGCATCAAGCACTGTTTTTCTAATCTTCTTATATATAAGGTTACGTACACCGGGAATTGCTGTCAGGAAACGCATTGCGGGCTTACGCAATACGGGTATAACCTTTGCACGAAAGATTTTTTCAATGAGCAACGGTACAGTGAGGAAAAGGAAAGGCTTAACCTCGCCGAGCGCTTTCAGTAATAGTGCCGGTACAGGCTTTGCGCTGAAAATATGTATGTGGCAACCTTTTGAGAACATAAACAAAAAGTCGAGCGACAGACCGAAAATATGTGCTAAAGGCAGTATCGAGAACGTATTTCCGTTGGGTACTGTGGGCACATAATCGCGTGCAAATCGTATGTTTCCCGAGAGCGACTTTGACTGAAGCATTACACCTTTAGGGGCACTGCTTGTACCCGAAGTATAGCTTATGAGTGCAAGGTCGTCGAGCGCTTCGCTGCCCTTGCTGTAATCGACATCCTCGGCTTTCAATCCATTGGGGTAACGAGTCGAGAATGTATCCTCGACATATTTCCCAACACCTTTCAGATTTCCGCCATCAAGCTCAATTTTACCATTTATAAAGTTTATTATTCCGCAAAAGTCCTTAACATCTTTAAATTGTTCGAAAATACCGTTACGGGCAAAGCTGCCGGCAACACCTTTATCAAGCAATAGCAGACGACTATCCGACAATTTTGTAAGGTCGGCAAGATTTTGCGGTAAAAAATCGGCCAACAGAGGTACTGCCACGGCATCGTACGTTACAATTCCCAAAAATACGATACACCACTCAGCAGAGTTTTTTGCACTGATAGCTATCTTATCACCCTTCTTAATACCACATTTCTCAAAAAGTATGTGCATTTTTTCGACTCCTTCGGCTATCTGCCCATAAGTATAGGTATTTGCGCCATAGTTTGTTATCGCCGGACTATTCCAATTAGATTTTATAGCCTCGCTGATGTGGGTCAAATAATGTATCAACATAATAATAGTTTTTTTGGGATTATTGATTGTTTTGATTGTTAGATTCTCGTAGTAAATTCACGTCTTTTATTGTGCTTGTCATTATAAATTATGTACAAAAATGAGGTTTATTTTTCAATTTTCCGATTTTAGGCGATATTAACCCTTTTGCAGTGGTAAAAATAGATATACAGTGGCTAAATCCTGTATATTGTGGCGAATTTTAGATTGCAAAAATCGAAATTCCCCTGTTTTAATCGATAAAATGAGTGCCATTTTAAAATCTGCAGAGCACAGGAAGGCTACAGCAAAAAAGAGGTCGAACAAGGCTCCAAGAAGCGAATTCCGAGGGAAAAATAAAAAAAACCTTGAAAAGTTATGAAAATTAAATAATACGTGTAACTTTGCCACAAAGAAAATAAATAATTTGAGGCACAGATGGTACACTACTCTGTGTTAAACTAAAATTTTCAGACTATGGAAAGAGAGATAAAATTCAGTTTGGTTTATCGTGATATGTTTCAGTCGTCGGGTAAATTCCAACCGTTGGCCGAGCAGTTAGAAAAAATTGCCCCTGTCATTGTCGAGATGGGCTGCTTTGCTCGTGTCGAGACCAATGGTGGTGCTTTCGAGCAAGTTAATCTTATGGCCGGCGAGAATCCCAACAAGGCAGTACGCAGCTTTACCAAGACTTTCAACGAGGCGGGTATTCAGACACATATGCTCGACCGTGCGCTTAACGCGCTTAGAATGTTCCCCGTTCCGGCCGACGTGCGCCGCCTTATGTATAAAGTAAAAAAGGCACAAGGAACCGATATTACGCGAATTTTCTGCGGACTTAATGATGTTCGCAACATAATACCGTCAATAAAATATGCACTCGAAGCCGGTATGATTCCGCAGGCTACATTGTGTATAACATCCTCGCCCGTACACACTGTCGAGTATTACAGCAATATGGCCGACGAGTTAATAGCAGCAGGTGCAGCCGAAATTTGTTTAAAAGATATGGCGGGAATCGGTCGCCCCGACTTTTTGGGACGCCTCACTAAGAGTATAAAAGAGAAACACCCCTCCATTATTATACAGTACCACGGACACAGCGGCCCCGGCCTCTCAATGGCCTCGATTATCGAGGTGTGCAAGAATGGTTGCGACATAATTGACACAGCCATAGAGCCACTGTCTTGGGGAAAGGTTCACCCCGATATTATAAGTGTCCAAGCGATGCTCAAGGACGCCGGATTCAAAGTACCCGAGATAAATATGAACGCCTATATGAAGGCCCGCAGCTTGACACAGCAATTCATTGACGAATGGATGGGACACTTTATGGACAACAACAACAAATTGATGAGTTCGTTGTTGCTCACAAGCGGCCTTCCCGGTGGAATGATGGGTTCTATGATGTCCGACCTTGCCGGTGTACACAAAGGAATCAACGGTATTCTCGCAAGCAAAGGCAAGCCCACATACACACTCGACGAGCTAATGGTCGAGCTATTCAACGAGGTTGCTTACGTGTGGCCGCGCGTGGGCTATCCCCCACTCGTTACCCCATTCAGTCAATATGTAAAGAACATTGCACTGATGAACCTGCTGAGTAACGCACAGGACGAGCCACGCTTCAGCCGTATGGACGAGAGTATGTGGGGAATGATATTAGGTAAGAGCGGTAAACTGCCCGGCGAGCTTGCCCCCGAAATCATAGCTCTTGCCAAGGAAAAAGGTTACGAATTTACAACCGAAGACCCGCAAAGTTTCTACCCCGATGCCCTTGACAAATACCGTAAGGAGATGCAAGAACTTGGTTGGGACACAGGAGAGGACGACGAAGAGCTTTTCGAGTTTGCAATGCACGACCGTCAGTACCGCGACTTTAGAAGCGGTGTTGCCAAGGAACGCTTCCTTGCCGACATAGAAAAGGCCAAAGAGGCTCAGCTTGCCAAGCAAGGTGTCAGTGCCGAAGAGATTCTTGCCATCAAACACGCAAAGGCCGACCCGATTGTCGCACCCGTCAAAGGCCAGCTATTGTGGGAAGTTGCAGCCGAGGGCGAGTCGCTGCCACCCACAATAGGCAAACGCTTCGCAGCCGACGAAGAATTTTGTACCATCATCACCTCGTGGGGCGAGCTTCAGCCCGTTGCGACAGGCCTCGGTGGCCGCGTTGTCGAGGTGTGCGCAAAGCAGGGAGCACAAGTAAACCGCGGTGATATTATTGCCTACGTTCAGCGCGACGAGTTGTTTAACTAAACAGAGGGAATAAAAAGTAGAATTAAGGCCGATTCATAGGTAATATTCACAACATCCCCCCGTTAGAAAATACACTCTATCGGGGGGATGCTATCTAAAAATAGAGTTTTATAGTTGTACTCATTTTATTATCCAAAATTTCAAAAGGCGACTTCAAAAAAAGAGAAAGAAAGCATCGTACTTATTAGGCATTACACTCACTCTTTAGGAAAAGTGCGAGCCGTAATGTGGAAACAAGCCTGTTTCTTCTCGTGCTTAATATAGCAGCAGCCTTGCAATTTAAGGTCGCGCAAAACCTCGGCAAGCACATTTTTCAGCACACCTGTTTTATCAATCTCCTCGCCATACTCCGAAAAGAAGCGTTTGTAAGTAATATCTATTGTTGTTCCGAAGCAATGAGCCGAGTTTTTTGACGAATTTACATTGTTACGCCCCAATCGCTTAACATCACTCTGCGTACGCAATACCGATGTAGCGATTATTTTGTGGGGTGAGAGATGTTTCATCACCAAAGAGTCCTGAAAATTCTCGCCGATGCGTTTAAGGAGTGCTGCCGCCTCGGGGACAAGGAAAGGAATCGAATGAGTAAGTTCATCTACAATGTAAGCATTAGTATCGTTTATCTCGACCAACTCGCGTGTAGCCTTATGCACTGCCTCGCGATTATCCAGCGGCCCGATACCTATTTTGCGTGCTGCGGCAAGATGCGTATCATTAAGGTCGTTAAAGTATTTTCTTATACTTGCACCGCGCACCTTATGTTTAACCTCGGGGCGCTGCACGCGAGGAACATAGTTAAACACGTATGGTGGACGCTCCTCAACAACCTCAGACTGCGTCTCTGCCTCACTATCGCAGCTGCGAAGCGTAAAAAACAGTGCTATAGGCACTATAATAGTTGCTGACACTGCCCACATTGTTCGAGCCGACACACCGGCTACGCGTGGCAATGGGAGGCATTTTGCAAGCCTCACAATATCGCGCAACAGACGCTGCACGGCTATCCACAGAAGTTTAAAATCGTCTTTTAGGTCGCGCAGTGCATCCTCTCTCCTATTATCCGAATTGTTCATTATTTATTTTGTGATTTGGTAGTTGTTTAAATTTCTAAAGAATATCTTTCTTGTGCGAAGATACAAAAAAAATTCTGACATTTTAGAAGCTGTTTGAATTTATATTGCCTATTTTATATATTCAAAAATGGCGGAACATACGGCTTTTATAAGATAACATATTTTATAAATTCAAACAGTTTCTCAATAAACCACCCTATCCAATATGCCGGTAAGTGCCGCAATTGCAATTCCGTAATTTGTTATTGGGACATTTTGCGCCTTAGCCTGACGCACACGTAAAAGCACGTGCCGACGGGTGAACATACAAGCGCCACAATGTATAATTATGTCATACGATGATAAATCCTCGGGAAAATCGTTACCCGATACTATATCTATTGTGAGTGCATCGCCCAGACGTTTACGCAGCAGGCGCGGCAGTTTCACACGTCCTATATCCTCGTTCTGTGGAATATGCGAGCAGGCCTCGACGATAAGAATTTTTGCATCGTGGGGAAGGTTTATAAGAATATCGGCTGCTGCACGGAACGTCTCAATATCGCCTTTGTGGCGTGCCATAAGCACCGAAAAAGAGGTTAAACGCGTCTCGGGCGGGGTGAGTGCACGTACCTGCGCAAAAACCTGTGAGTCGGTTATTATAAGCGATGGCGGTGCATTCAGCCCTGCAAGCATTTGTGGCAATTCTTCGGGAGCACAACAGAGTGCAAGACAATGTTTGTCGAGCAGATTACGCAGTGTCTGCACCTGTGGCTGTATCAATCGGCCTTTGGGCGCTTGTGCATCTTGTGGCATTACAAGCACCACTGTATCGCCTGCCTTGACAAGCGTATGTGTTATATCTTCGACATTATCGTCGAGTTTATATATTTGCGCAATGTGTTCGAGAAGTGCCTCAATGCCACTACCCTCGCGCGACGACACGGGCAACACCTCGCAGCCGAGAGTTTTGCTCCACAAGGGCAAAAGATTTTTATCGCAGTTGTCGTATTTTCCTAAAAGAAAAATTACAGGAATCCCCGATTTTTCAAATCGCTGCTTCCACTGTAACTCGAATCTTGTATCATCAATATTGTCCGATAGCAGCATTATGGCAAGGTCGATGCGACGGGCTGCCGCTTCGGTGCGTCCGACACGAAGCGATCCAAGCTCGCCGGCATCGTCGTATCCGGCAGTGTCGCCAATGACGGCAGCCCCCACTCCCGGCAACTCGATATTTTTCCACACGGTATCGGTTGTTGTTCCTGCATAGTCGCTCACGATTGAGACATCCTGACGGGCTATCGCATTTACAAGGCTCGACTTTCCGGCGTTTCGACGACCGAAAATTGCAATATGATAGCGTTGGGCACGAGGTGTGTTGCTCATAGTCATCTTAATAATTTAAAAATGCCGTAATATTCAGAATCGAAAATCACGCTCGCCATTCTCTATTGCGTCGAGATATTTCGAGGCTGTGGCACGTGCACGTTCATTGGGAATATCGTCCAAAAGACGCTTTATCATAGCCTCGCACTTTTCGCGTACAGAGGGTGATGCGTAGTCGTGCATATACTCTTTGAGTGTCAACAGAGCGTTGGGCAGACAACAATTGGCTATCTGTCCGCTCTTGAGCAACGACATAAAGCGGTCGCCTGTGCGTCCCTCGCGGTAGCAGGCCGTACAGAAACTGGGGATATGGTCGAGGTCGAGCAGCCAGCCGACAACCTCGTCAAGGGAGCGGTGGTCGGCAACATCGAATTGTGCTGAATTTTCCTCGATGCTCTCCTCGTGAACATATCCGCCGACACTTGTGCGCGAACCGCCGCTTATCTGCGAAATTCCAAGTTCGAGCAATCTTGCGCGACACTTTTCGCTCTCGCGTGTCGATATTATCATTCCTGTGTAAGGAACAGCAATGCGTGTTATTGCAACTATACGGAAGAATATATCATCGGGCACCGCATTTTTAAAATCGGCTGTATCAATATCATCGGCCATACACAGACGCGGCACACTTATTGTGTGCGGGCCTACACCGTATGTAGCCTCCAAGTGCTCGGCGTGCATAAGCAGGCCTACAAAATCGTAACGATAGGTCTCAAGACCGAAAAGCACTCCAATACCCACGTCGTCTATTCCACCCTGCATTGCGCGATCCATTGCCTCGGTGTGATAAGCATAGTCGCTTTTCGGGCCGGTTGGGTGCAAAGCCTCGTAATTGGCCTTATTGTATGTCTCTTGAAACAATATGTATGTGCCGATGCCCGCATCGCGCAAACGACGATAATTCTCGACCGTTGTCGCAGCAATATTCACATTCACACGACGTATAGCGCCATTTTTGTGTTTTATGCTGTAAATAGTCTTAATGCTTTCCAAAATATACTCTATTGGATTCTGAAGCGGATGTTCGCCGGCTTCAAGGGCCAAGCGTTTGTGTCCCATATTTTGCAAAGCAACGACCTCGGCGCGTATCTCCTCTTGCGAGAGTTTCTTGCGACGTATGGTTTTATTTTTGGCGTGATAAGGGCAATAGACGCAACCATTGACACAATAATTCGACAGGTACAGTGGTGCAAACATTACTATTCTGTTGCCATAAAAGCGATGCTTTATATCGCGTGCAAGGGCGAACATTTCCTCTATCAGGTCGCTTTGATTGCATTCGAGAAGCACGGCAGCCTCGCGGTGGTTGATGCCTTTACACTCCCGCGCTTTGTCGAGTATCGATTTTATCAGTTCGCGATTATCTTTATTTTGTGCGGCATACTGCATTGTATCGCGTATCTCGCTGTCGCAAATAAATTCTTGAGCTATTGTCGATTTTACGTTATACATATTTTTCTTTTGTTATTCATTTATAGTCGCCACGGGCAAAGTTAATGTGGTAGCCTATGGCTGCGAGCTGTTTTTCGAGTGTATCAAGTTCTTGGGCCGACTCGCACCCCCAACTTTTTTTTCCATCGTAGATACTATATTTGTTCCGGACGTTACCGGGCGAGAGATTGGGCATAACAACATTAGCACCTGCAAGAATTGCTCGTTCCCTGCCCTTATCGTCTATCGTTGCAAGAGCCGTTGTAGCCGGAATAAGAGCTTTCGGAAAGCGCAATCGCAACAAAGATACGACAAGAATCGTAAAATCGACCACCCCCCGCGGAAAATGTTCAAACGGAGTGTTCTTGGCCGGAATAAACGGCCCTACCCCAATCATCTGCGGCTGTAAGTCGTCGAGATACAGAAAATCGTCTATTATATGTTCAATTGTCTGATGCGGCGAGCCTATCATCATTCCACTACCCGTCTGGAAACCAAGTTCTTTAAGCGTGCGCAGGCACTCTCGGCGATTTTCGGCACTCATATTGCCGGGATGCAGGAAGGCATAATGCTCGTCGTTGCGCGTCTCGTGTCTGAGCAGATAGCGGTCGGCGCCTGCCTCGCGCATTGCACGATAGCCGTCGGCACTGCGCTCACCCACCGACAATGTTACAGCCTTGTCGGGGTAACGCTCTTTTATCGAGCGCACGACATCTGCAATCCAAGCATCATCCTGCCGAGCATCCTCGCCTCCTTGTAATACAAAAGTATTGAATCCCAATGAGTCGCCCACACAGCAACAGTCAAGAATCTCCTCTTTTGTCAAACGATAGCGCAGCGCCTTGCGGTTACTGCATCTGAGGCCACAATACAGACAGTTGTTGCGGCAAAATGAGCTTATCTCGATAAGGCCTCGAATAAAAACACCCCGTCCGAAGTTCTCGACAGCCACGCTTGCAGCCCGACATCTGATAAAATCAGAAGCATCTTTATTATCGGCCGAAGCAAGCAACAAATGCCACTCGGAACGCTCCATAGGCTCTCCGGAAAGCAGTTTTTCTATTATACTATATAGTTTTTTCAAAATAGTGCTACATAAAAAAGGAGTGAGCAATACTCACACCTTGCAAAAGTACAAAATTGCAATCAACGCACAAAGAAGCAACCCGAAAAAAACCTCACACAACTTTGTGTCGGACACATTATCTCACAAACTGAATCACAAAAACAGCCCATAGAGCAATATTATAATGTAGAAACGATAAAATAAACATTCTTTTAATATATTTTATATATTTTTTCATTATCTTTGCCCTATCGCGAAAAAAAATTAGAACCGACACCAATAAAAACCAAAGAAGAACAAAACTATGGCATACAACAACAATGTTATGTTTGTAAGATACCAACTTCTTGCAAGATTGGTAAAAATGTGGAAAAAGGATGAGCTTTTGGGTAACATCGACAAAATGCTTATGGAGATGTACCCCCGCAAGCGCAGTCCCAAAGGCCGTTGCTGCATCTACAAAGAGCGTGCAGTAATGAAATACAAGACAATGGCAATGCTGGGCTTTGATATGAGCGACGAGGTTGACGAGGGCGAGCGTCTGAGCAGCTACGTACAACGTATGCTCGACCGTGATATGCCCGACAACGAGCGCGGAATACTCAGTGTAATGGACGAGGCCTGCTCGTCGTGTGTAAAAATAAACTACGAGATTACCCATCTGTGTCGCGGTTGCGTTGCACGTCCCTGTTACACCAACTGCCCCAAGGATGCTATCACATACGACCGCGAGGGCAAGGCGCACATCGACCACGAGAAATGTATCAGCTGCGGAAAGTGCCATCAAGCCTGCCCCTATCACGCAATTGTATATATGCCTGTTCCCTGCGAAGAGGCCTGCCCCGTAAAGGCAATCTCGAAAGACGAATATGGCATTGAGCACATCGACCCCGACAAATGTATCTACTGCGGTAAGTGCCTAAACGCCTGCCCCTTTGGAGCAATTTTCGACCAATGCACTGTATTCGACGTACTCAAGCGCATAAAAGCCGGTAAGAAAGTCATTGCAATGGTAGCCCCCGCCGTGCTTGCACAGTTTGGCAAGCCCATTGAGCAAGTATATGGTGCGTTCAAGGCGCTTGGTTTTACCGACGTAATTGAGGTTGCCGTTGGTGCCGAGGAGACCACACGTCGCGAGTCGGCCGAGTTTGTCGAGCGTATGGAAGAGGGTGAGCCCTTTATGACAACAAGCTGTTGCCCTGCATACGTCAACCTTGCACGCAAACACATACCCGACCTTATCAAATACGTATCGACAACCGCATCACCTATGGTATATACCTCGCAATACGCACGCGAGAAACACCCCAACGGCATAAATGTATTTATTGCCCCCTGCGCATCTAAAAAAGCCGAGTGCCGCGAGTATGACACAGTTGACTTTGTACTGACCTTCCGCGAGGTAGAGGCCGTGCTCGAAGGAATGGATATAAGCATCGACAATTGTCAGCCCTACACACCCGACGAGACTGCGGGCAAAGATGCTCACGGATTCGCAAAGACCGGTGGTGTGTTCACAGCCGTACAGAACCATCTGGATGCAAAAGACCTTCAAGGCCTTGTAATTGCCGACATTAACAAAAAGAACATCGCCCTGCTGAAAGCCTACGCCAAGACAGGCAAATGCCCCGGCAAGATGGTCGAAGTAATGTCGTGCCCCGGCGGCTGTATAACAGGCCCGTGCGCCTGCTCCGAGAACGGCGAGGCCAACCGCCGCTTCGACGCCGAGATTAAGAAAAAATAAATATTTACATAAAAAACAGCAAAATAGGATGTGCCATATAACAGCACATCCTATTTACATTTAAACGCCCAATAACATAATAATAATGCCATTATAATATATAATCCACCAACAAAGGGCTAATATTTGGACAAAAAAAAATATTTGACTATCTTCGCACAAATAAACCAACACCTAAACGTCTCGACACATAAAGCATATACTTTAAATGATTGAACGACACATAATTCTCGAAGGCATAGACCCCGCATCGTTCTATGGGGCAAACAACGTACATCTTCAGATGCTGAAAAAACTGCATCCGAAACTGCGTATAGTGGCACGCGACAACATAATAAAAGTAATGGGCGACGACGAAGAGATTGAGCGTTTCAACAAAGTAGTCGAGCTATTGAGCCTGCACTGTACAAAATACAACAGCATAAACGAAGAGGCCATAATAGACGCAGTCAACGGCAAGCGTACAGACAAGGGCACCGACAGCAATGTAATTGTATATAATGTAAACGGACGTCCAATATACCCACGCAGCGAGAATCAGTGTCGCTTGGTACAGGAATTCTCAAAAAACGATATGCTGTTTGCCGTGGGCCCCGCCGGTTCGGGAAAGACCTACACTGCAATTGCGCTTGCAGTGCGTGCACTGAAGAACCGCGAGGTAAGAAAAATAATCCTTAGTCGTCCGGCCGTCGAAGCAGGCGAAAAGCTCGGCTTTCTGCCCGGAGATATGCGCGAAAAGATAGACCCCTATCTGCAACCACTGTACGACGCCCTCGAAGATATGATTCCTATGGCCAAGCTCAAAGAGTATATGGACACAAATGTAATTCAGATAGCCCCGTTGGCCTTTATGCGCGGTCGCACACTGAACGACGCAATCGTAATCCTCGACGAGGCACAGAACACGACCCCTCAGCAGATAAAAATGTTCCTCACCCGAATGGGCAGTAACACAAAAATGATAATCACGGGCGACCTTACACAAATTGACCTTCCGCAGCGTCAGGCATCGGGACTTATTCAAGCGTTACACATTCTTAAAGATGTACCGGGAATAGGATTCATCACACTTGGCAAAAAAGACATTGTACGCCACAAATTAGTAACAAGAATAGTCGAGGCCTATGATGCCTATGACAAAGAGAAAGAAAATAATAATAATTAAAATAGATACAACAATGGCAAAAGCATTAACAAACACCGAGTTTAAATTCGAGAAACAAAAGAGCGTATATCACGGCAAAGTGCGCGACGTATATGACATTGACGACGACAAGCTGGTAATGGTTGCAACCGACCGTATCTCGGCATTTGACGTTGTACTGCCCAAAGGAATTCCCTTCAAGGGTCAGGTGCTCAACCAGATAGCAGCAACATTCCTTGATGCAACAGCCGACATTGTCCCCAACTGGAAGCTGGCAACTCCCGACCCTATGGTAACAGTGGGCCTTAAATGCGAAGGATTCCGCGTCGAGATGATTATCCGCGGTTATCTCACCGGCAGCGCTTGGCGCGAATATAAGAACGGTTGCCGCAACCTATGCGGAGTAACACTGCCCGAGGGAATGCGCGAGAACGAGAAATTCCCCACCCCCATCATCACCCCCACAACAAAAGCCGATACAGGGCACGACGAGAATATCTCAAAAGAGGAGATTATTGCACAAGGCATCGTAAGCCGCGAGGACTACGAGCAGTTAGAGAAATACACCTATGCACTCTTTGAGCGCGGCAGCAAGATGGCAGCCGAGAAAGGGCTCATTCTTGTTGACACAAAATATGAATTTGGAAAAAGAGACGGAAAAATCTACCTTATCGACGAGATTCACACACCCGACTCATCACGTTATTTCTATGCCGAGGGCTACAACGAGAAATTCGAGAAGGGCGAGCCTCAGAAACAGTTGTCAAAGGAATTTGTTCGTCAGTGGCTCATAGAGAATGGCTTTATGGGACGCGAGGGCGAGCAAGTACCCCAAATGAGCGACGAGTATGTCAACAGCGTATCGGAGCGATACATCGAGCTCTACGAGCACATTGTAGGACAACCCTTCGTAAAGGCAGACACCGAGAATCTGCACGAGCGCATCGAGAAAAACATTGCAGCCTATCTGGGATAAAAAACCAATGAAAAAAGAGTTTGGAATAATAGGCTACCCCTTGCATCAATCGGCCTCACCTGCATTCTTCAACAAGAAGTTTGCAGATGAGGGCATTGACGCCCGTTACCTCCCATTTGAGATTGCCGACATTAACGAGCTTCCACGAATTTTAGACGAGCACAAACAGTTGTGCGGATTCAACGTAACAATACCCTACAAATTAGAGGTAATGAAATTCTTAGAAGCAATGAGCGACGAAGCAAAGGGGATTATGGCCGTAAATGTGGTAAAAGTAACACACGACAACGAGGGAAAGGCCCATCTGACAGGATACAATAGCGACGTAATAGGCTTTACTCGCTCCCTTGAACCGCTGACAAGAGGCAAGCACACAAAGGCCCTTATATTGGGCACAGGAGGCGTTTCAAAAGCCGTAGCCTACTCGTTACACTCGTTGGGCATCGACTATCTCCTTGTATCGCGCACACGAAGCGACAGCACAATCTCGTACAGCGATATAAGCCCCGAGATTATGCACACGCACACACTTATTATCAATTGCACCCCATTGGGAATGGTGGGCCACGGGATTGACCAATGCCCCGACATCCCCTACACACTATTAACAGACAGACACCTTCTATACGACGTTGTCTATAACCCCGAAGAGACACTTTTCCTGAAAAAAGGCGTCGAGCGCGGAGCAGCCACAAAAAGCGGATACGAGATGTGGTATCTGCAAGCGCTTGCATCGTGGGAAATTTGGAACAGTTAAGAGTATATGAGCAACAAAAAGAGAGAATCGACAGCGACAATCCTTGGCCTATATGCACAAATATGGCTTTATCAGTTTTTAGGGCTCATAATTTTTGCCGTGTCACGCACCATCCATCTTTTTTATGGTGGTGCGACAGAAAGCATCGCTGCACACAGCGACAGCCTTCCAATGTTCCTGTGGAACGCTTGGCGATTCGACACACAGGCGCTCACCTACATATCCCTGCCCGCAATATCAGCCGCGCTCGCAGCTGCGTGGATAGGCAGCAAGGCCGCGTCGCGGTGCAGCCTCATTATGCGCCGATACTACGCAGTAATGTTAGCGGCATTAGGCGCTCTTGTAACAGCAGAATTTTTCTTTTTCGACAATTTCGGCAGCCGTTACAACGTGGTGTTTTTCGACTTTTTCGACGAAGGGCCGTGGGGATTGCTTCAGACAATGTGGCAAGATTATCCTTTCCTAAGGATAGTGCTCTCGATTCTTGCGCTCGGAATTTTCATTTACTTTATCGGCAAATATATATCGCGCATAAGCATAGGCACAAAGCGTTATTTTGGCACTGCAGCAACAATTGTCGCCACCGTGGCCATTGCCGGAGTAACATTTATATTTATGCGTGGCTCGGTTACACGCTACACTCTTCAGGTAGAGGCTTTTATGGTGTCAACCGACGAGAGAATAAACAACGCTGTGCCCAATGCCATCTATCTATTGAAAAAGGCCTACAAGGAGCGGGCCAATAGTTTTAAATTATACAGCGACGAAAAACTTCTTGCACGCGAAGGATTCAAAAGCATCGACGAGGCAATAAAAGCAGCGGCACTCCCCATACCAATGGAACAAACGTCGAAAAATGTGAAGCTGCACTCTTTGCCACAGTACAAAAGAGCGACACTCTGCCCCGCCCCAACGTACTACTCATACTAAGCGAAAGCTGGAGCAATTTCCTCACAACAATGGACAAAGGCGAGCGTCTCGACCTTTTGTGCTCGCTGCGCCAACATCTGCAACAAGATATTCTTTTGCAGAATTTTCAATCGGTGCGCAACGGCACAATATACTCACTCGAAACGGTAACGCTGACTATGCCCTATATGCGATTCTTCAACTCGCGTTACCGCTTCGAGAATTTTCCAAGCTCCATAGCCCATCCCTTTGCACAAGAGGGTTACAGCACCACATTCATCACAGGAATGGACCCCACGTGGGAGAATGTTTCAGAGGGATTGCGCTATCAGAATTTCGACACCATAATCGGGCGACAGGATATTCTGCACAGTATCGAGGGCAGCACCACAAGCGCCATAGGCGTTTATGACGAGTTTCTTATGCAATATCTTTTTGAGCATTTGAGCAACAACGGCAGTGCCCCGCAATTTATAATTACGCTTACAACAACCAATCACCCGCCTTTCACCTACCCCGAGAATATGCAGCTGCCTCCGCTCACCGACGAGTGGTACAACTCGCCCTACCTTACAGGCGACAAAGATGTGCTGCGTAAATATGGGCTCGGGGCACAATATGCCAATAAATGCATCGGCGACTTTCTGACACAACTTAAAGCATCGCCGCTTGCCCAAAATACAATTGTAGTAATCACCGGCGACCATAATGTACGCAGCATACTCGACTACGAGAAAGTACCTGCCGAGCAGCGTTTCGCAGTACCCTTGTACATATATCTGCCACCGGCCTACACACCATCGGATAGTTTAAAAGAGAGTATCAGCAAGCGCTACGGCTCGCACTACGACCTACTCTCGACCATCGCCCCATTGGCGCTTAGCAGCGGTACACGCTATTTAAATGTGGGACAGAATCTGTTGGATACAACCGCTGTCGATAGCAGTTTTTTCAGTTACAGCGAGAAGCAATTGTTGACACCGACGGGCGCAGACACCGACTCACTGATGAAAGTGATGAAAGCACGCGAATTACTAATGGAGATTTACTACCAGCTACATTTTCGCAAGCAAGATAAATAATATCAACTCATTGCGTCGATAAACAATTGCTTGTGCGGTGCATCGGAGCGCGAAATTACACTCTTAAGGCGAGATTTTTTAGTATATACGTTACCCACGCTATCCTGCATAAAAATGCTGATGGCCTTGGACGAAAAGCCCGCATAGACAAATACCAAGAAGCGAAGCTCGGGCGTCCCTAATTGCGGAAGCTCGGCACGCAGAAGCGACATAATATTGCCCCGATAGTCGTTTACAATAGCTTCGAGACGCTCTACCGAGCGTTTATCTTTCATAAACGCATCTATATTCTGACGCACCTGACGGTAGATGGCATCTTTGTCTTTTTTAATCTCGTGTGTCTCGTAGAAAGTACCGCTCAACTCGTCAAGCATTGCAAACTGCTTCTTGAACAGCGTACCCACCTGTTTGTCCATCTCGGCCAAACGTCGGGTGTGCGCCTCAAGCTGCGACGAAATATCGGCAACCTCGGCATTTTTGGCATAGAGCGTTTTTCCAATCTCGTCGGCAAGCTCCATATAACGCTCAATTTCGGCATTTTGAGCAGCCATACGATTCCTTATAAAAAGCAATATTACCACTAATAATAGTACAGCTGCAACAAAAATGGCAACTGCCAGACGTTTGGTAGCTGTCAGACGATAAGCGCTAAGCTCGGCCTGCGAACGGTAAAAATCGCGTTGCGCCAACATTACCGGCTGCTGCAATGCACTACGCATTATTGTGTCGTGTATGTAATGTACATTCTCAAGAACATCGAGCGCCTCGGAGTAGCGGCCGCGCATACGGCTGATGTCGTACATCTGTACAAGATTGGCGAGTGTGTCGCTTATGCAGTTTGATTTTTCCCACGCACGGCGTATGAATCTATCGGATGCCTTATAATCGCCGGCCAGTGCGTGCATATAAGCAATGGCTCTATCGACCACTAAAGTGCTATCGCAGAGAGCAAAATATTCACTTCCAAGCAACCAATCGGACTTCGAGGGATAATTGGTTCTGTGATAGAGTATCAACAGATTCTCGATGGTACTTTGGCAAATATCCTTTTGAGCATTGTCGTAGCCCCACTGAAGCTCGTCGAGCAGATAACGCTCGGCCTCGTTGTATTTTTTCTGCTCCATCAGTGTCTGTGCGACGTTCACAAGTGCTTTGTGCTGCAATTGTCCGGCCTCGGCTACACGAAAATAGAGGTGAGCCTTACGATAAGCATCAAGTGCACGTGTGTAGTCGAAAGAGTCGGCAAAAATATCGGCTATTGCCATATACAACAAGCCCGCGCTTGTGGGGTTTTCTATCTTGTCAATAATATTATCGGCACTCACATAGTTGAGCATAGCCTTTGCATTATACCCGCTACGCTGATATATTCGTCCAAGGGTGTAGAGCGAAAGAAAATGCAACTCGGCTTTGTCGGATGCAGCATAATGCTGCACCACACGATGCATTGCCGAGTCGCTTGCCGGCGTTGCATCAATGCCGTCAAGTGCCATTGTGCGCAATAATGTATAGCGTAAATGTTCCTCGCCTGTGAGCTCCGAAGCATTGGGAATACTCGACAAGAGAGTAAGTGCACTATCGGGTGAGACAGCCACCATTGTCTGTGCTTTTTCGAGCGCTTCGTCGCTCTCTTGGGTGATGCAAGAGACTGTAAAAAGAAGCAACAAGCAGAGTATAATATTTTTTATGCGTTTCATTCTTTTTGTTTTTTATCTTCAAAAATAGTAACAACGAGCAGGAAACACAATGCTTGCTTTGGTGTTTATCAAAGCGAGTGCAGTGTATTTTCGCTGGTTACAGCAAAAATAATCAATTTTGCGAGAATGAGAAAATTATAATCACAAAATAGCAGTTTGCAGCATTCTTATGCAACTTAGCATAGTGCATATATAATTATTGGGGGTTATACGTTTCCAAACCTAAATAATCTTGCGGGATAAATCAGTTGATTGTCTCGCAAGATTATTATTTTGCCAAGCAATTATTCTCACCAAAGTTATTAACACCAAATAATCGTTTGGTGTTATGTTTGATTTTATCAATTTGACTCTACAAGAGTTTATCCGTAAATTCAATTGTGAGGATGTTTGCTTGAGTTATCTTGAGAAGAGATTTTGGAACAATATCCCAGTATCTCCTTTTGACCCATCCTCAAAAGTATATAACTATGGCAATCATAAGTACCGATGTCGAAACACGGGCAAAAACTTTAATGTCAAGACAAATACTTTGTTCCACGGAACGAAAGTACCACTTGACAAATGGTTTTATGCTATCTGGAAGATTGCTAATAGCACTAATGGAATATCCTCAGTACAGCTGAGCAAGGAAATAGGTATTAGACAGGCTACAGCTTGGTCTATGCTTCATCGTATTCGTATGTGTATGAGTACTGAGAATGTCGCTAAAATGAGTGGCGAAGTTGAACTTGACGAAACGTATGTTGGCGGAAAGGAAAAGAGCAAGCATTCAAACAAGAGAATTCCACATAATCAAGGCAGAAGTACAAAGACAAGAACGGCTGTATTAGGTATGCTTGAAAGAAACGGCAAAGTCGTATGCCGTGTAATCAAAGGTAGAGTTACCAAAAAGAAACTTACCGTACCAATTCTTACTACAATCAAACGCACCGCCACTCTATATACAGACGAATATAGTGGCTATAATCTCGTTGGCAAAGTTTATAAGCGTGAGAAAGTAAACCATAGCAAGAAACTATATGTTAAAGGCAAAGCACATACGAATGGTATCGAAGGCTTTTGGTCAACAGTCAAAAGAAGTTTTGTCGGTGTTTACTACAAGATGAGCCGTAAGTATTTGCATTTGTATATGAACGAATATGTATTCCGTCACAATGTAGCAAAAGAGAATGGATTGAATAGATTTAACCATTTCCTTACTCTTGCCAATAGATACGTTCCACTCAAAGAATTAGTTGCATAATGAAGACAAACAGAAACAAAAAGTACATTGTACTCACGCCAGAAGAGGTAGCACAATTTAGAGCATTAGGATGGGAAGGGATTATGAACAAAGCAAAATCCTATAATCCTAATGCAAAGAAAAACATCAAGAAGAATGGCAGGAAGAAATAATTCTATTCCAATTGGATATCAGCCTGTTCCTTTTCTGTATATACCATACCCTCTACTTCAAAGTTATAAAGAGCAGTTATAATAGAATTGAGAAAGGAAAGATGCTCAGCATCTGACTTAATAAGACATTCGCTATATTCCATAAACAAATTGTTTTAAGAAGGTTTGACAATGATGAACAATTTGATTTACAGTCGCACTCGTAATGCACTGCAAATATACAACAATTTTATGGAATATACGAAGAATGGGAGCCATCTGTGAAGACTGCTCCCATTTTTTGTTTATTAGTTCTTATTCTATTTCTTGCGTTCTATCTCTTTTTTACGCAACCAAGCAATAAATGGAGTAAAGAGTAAAACAAAAGCAAGATAGTACCATATTGGTAAATTTATCCCTTGCGTATCTGCTACAATAAATATTCCAATTGTGCTTATTAATGACCACAAAAAGCCATAGCCTAAATATTTCCCCATAACATATTATCTCATTATAGAGTTATATAAATCCCAAAACATTTGGTCTTTTGCTCTTTCGTAACCATACCAAATTTGAAGTGCAAATACTACCAATCCAATGATTAGTACAATCCAGCCTAACACATCGGTTTCGGTAATTGTTTCATCCTCGTGGTAAGGCAATGTAATAGTTTCCGTATTTAAGTGCTTTGAAACTGCAAGAATAATAATACCCACTAACCCAGTTAGCCAACAATTGATAAACCACAGCCAACCTCTTCGATTGCGTTTCTTTGCCATACTATAACCAGCTATGGCGAGAAAAATTGGAAGAATGAGTCCAATTAAAACTCCAATGTCATTTACATTCATAATGGCGAATTTTACAAGGCTCTCCGTGGGCAGACAATTGGAGAATTTCTACAATGTTTATTAGTGAAAAGAACGTGGACTGCCACCTTGCATCCTTGTAGGTATCGCCAAACACCTGAATACACGCACGGTAGGCAGCCCACGTATATGAGCTGCTCCGTGCCTCGTGTATTCTTTGTTTTTGATTTGGCGAATTTTTACAAGGAATGAGGCACATTCTCTATTATTTCCAAACATTGTCCCGAAAGACGATGCAAAGGTACGGATTTTCTTCGATATTCTGCTTACCTCACTTCGCTTTATGATAAAAATTAGGTTATTTACGTTGGGATTCAAACCATTTAGCAAAATACTCTTGAAACTCTTTAAGGTTATTGAATTTGCTATGGTCAAACCTCAAGCCAGTGATTTGTTCAAACCTTTCAATGGCTATTAAGTCCACAAATGGGAATTTTAGGTTCAATTCTTTCTCTGTGAATATATGCCCTTTCGTTTTTACTCCGTTACCGATAATGTTCAGAAGATGTTTCAGAAGTGTGATTGTCGCTGAATTACAAGCAACCTCGCCACTGATACTGCTGTCGCTAACAGAAAGTACTGACATCGGTCTTTCAATTGAGTAGAATGCTTCAGAGAAATGTTGCTTGAAATTTCTGTATCCTACAACCCTTATGTTATATGAGCCATCTCCTTGCTCATTCCAATCTATGATTATTCTTGATTCGTCCATTATGTTAAATTTATGTTAAATATCCAATTTGGGAAAAATTTCGTATGCTTACCTGTTATAAGTACGAAAAAACAAGAAGGCTATGACAAATCTATGTAACACATCTTGAAGTTCCGAATAGAGTTTATGTACAGTTACTTTGACTATTCTTTTGAGCATGGATGGTCAGTAGTGGCTGTATATCGTAAAGTGTTTGAATAGATAAAATCATAGCCTTCTTGTTTTAATAACTCTGTAAAGAAAAGTGGCGTACCCTTTGTTCATTTAGGGTGCGCCACTTTCTCTTGTGCTCAAAGTTATTCTAAATGCAACTGAATTTGTAAATTTAGTTTAGGTTTGGAAACGTATAAGTCCCTAATTATTTAACAATGGAACAAACTATTATAAAACTGAAACTTCTTTTTAAGTACTTAAAACTTTATTAAAAATTTCTCAGTAACTTTTTTAAAGGCTTTCACACATTTCATCTAAATTAGATTATCTTTGCATAATGTACAGATATAATATACCTACCACGAAATATTATGACCACATTTTATTTTACGTAGTTGTTAATATTTTTGTACACGATATATACCAATTTTATATTACACACGTTATGAATTATTTTACAGAACAAAGCATAAACTTGCCAATCAGCGCAATTACTTAGATCAATTATTTTCAGTATATCCATTAAGCCCGGATAGCATCCGAGAAATAGATATGACCATATGGAACAGAATCGAGACAAATTTCAACAATTCAAATAATATCGAACTATTTAAAGCGCTTTTGGATTTAAAGCTTTTTCCTATAAAAGACGGATATGTGCCATATTTCAGAAGAGACAGAAGTGCTATTGAAAGGAATCCGAACACAGTAAACAGAATTTGTGGACGAGTTAGAGAATTAGGATTAGACGGCATATACGAAAAGTGCACTCAACCCAAAGAGACAAATAGACAAATGGGACCATTATTCAGGCGTTGGATAGAATCGGGAACATTAGGTTTATTTCCATTACAAGAAAATGAATTTATTGCGAATAACAATAATGCGATATTAGCCGGAAGCGATGCATCACTAATGAATTTTGCCCAAGAACATTTGGGGTACACTCGTAATAAAGGTATTGACTTTATAGCAAGATTCAATAACACGTATGTTATAGGGGAGGCTAAATTTATTTCAGATGAAGGTGGACACCAAAATGATCAATTTCTTGATGCAATGACCACGCTTGAGGAGCCAACTGCTCCACACGTAAGAAATATTGCAATCCTCGATGGTGTGCTATATATAAAGAGCAAAAAGAAAATGTACACAGAAATAACAAGCAAAAATGTACCTGTTATGAGTGCCCTTCTTTTAAGGGACTATTTATATAGTTTATAATGGAAAATAATTTACTGATTAAGGCAGACAACATAGAAGCATTGCAGTGGCTTCTTAACAATGGCTACAAGGGTAAAATTGATTTAGTATATATTGACCCACCTTTTGCCACAGGTGGTACATTTGCTATTGATAATAATGGTAGAGTTGCCACTATAAGTAAATCGACAGATTCTGTAATCGCATATTCCGATAATATTAAAGGAGAAGAATTCATTGTCTTTTTAAAGAAGAGAATTGAATTGATATATGAATTACTCTCAGAAAAAGGCTCATTTTATATCCATATAGATTACAAAATTGGGCACTACGTAAAAGTAATGTTAGATACAATTTTTGGATTTGATAATTTTAGAAATGACATTACTAGAATAAAATGCAATCCTAAGAACTTTGAAAGAACGGGATATGGTAATATTAAAGACTTGATTTTATTTTACACAAAAGGTGGAAGTCCTATTTGGAATCATCCAAAAGTAAAATGTGATCCCAAGGACGTTGCAACTTTATACAATAAGATTGATAAAAAAGGAAGAAGATATACAACCGTCCCCATACATGCACCCGGTGAAACTAAAGGAGACACAAATAATACATTCAGGGGAATTCATCCCCCAAAAGGGAGACATTGGCGCTGTTCGGTTGAAGAATTAGAAAGATTGGACGCAGCCGGCCTAATTGAATGGTCGAAGAACGGCAATCCAAGAAAAATAAATTATGCCGACGAACATATGAGTAAGAAGGCACAAGATATTTGGGAATTTAAAGACCCGACAAGACCCGTCTATCCAACCGAGAAAAATTTAGATATGCTTAAATTTATTATTGAGGCATCATCTGATAAAGAATCTATTGTAATGGACTGTTTCTGTGGCTCGGGCACTACACTATTGGCCGCTGAAATGTGTGGTAGAAAATGGATAGGAATAGATCAATCTGACATTGCTATTAAAACAACGGAAAAAAAGATTAACCCAACCTCGCTTTTTAATGAAAAGAAATATATTTTTATAGATTTATCATCATAATATTTTTACAAACTAAAAATACAAATAAGTAAAAAAATCTATTTTGTATTTACTAAAAACTATCGACCCAATGAGCAGCCCCAATATAATGCAATTTATGACATTCCCAATGAATGTCATCTTTGCTACTGCGTGGCTGTCGGTACTTTTTTTTCTCTATCGCTATAAAAGAAATTATAAGTTTGTGCAGTTTATGCTCTCGATGCGGGCAACCATAATCTCAATTGTTGCTATTATCATTGGAGCAATTGGCGTTGCCTTTATTCCGAATTTCAGTGCTTCGATTGCTTTTATTGCAATTCTGCTGTTTGTTCAGAGCCATCTTGCACTTGTGATTATTCGTGGTTACAGAGGCGAGGCAGGCCCGCGCTGGAGTTTCATTTTTAATCACGTCGGATTGTGGCTGGCACTGTTTGCAGGCTTTTGGGGTGCTCCCGACACTCGGAGCTACAGCGTGCAGGCATTCAAAGATGCGCCCACGCGCGAGGCATTCGACAAGAGAGGCAGCACTTTTTATCTCGATTACAGTATAAGGTTACTCAGTTTCGACGTTGACTATTTTGCCAACGGCACTCCTGCACATTACAAAGCAGTAGTAACATTGGGAAGCGACACAGCCACACTACGTGTGAACCACCCCTACCCCCTTAATGCTTTTGAAGATATTTATCTCACAGACTATGACACCAACCGTGGGAGCGACACACAATATTGCACAATACAAATTGTCCGCGAGCCGTGGAAAGCAGTACTCTTTATAGGTATTCTGCTTATGATAATTGGTGCGGCAATGTTATTTATTAAAGGAGCAAAAATAGAATGACAATGATTAGCTGGAACAGTTTTTTAATATTTGCTCTACCATCGGCACTGATGTCAGCCACCGCAGCAGCATTTGCTTGGCGCTCAAGAAAAAGAAGCACAATTGCCATCATTCTCAATGCGCTTGCCATATTGACACTTGCAGCGTTCATTGTCGGAATGTGGCACTCGCTTCAACGACCGCCTCTGCGCACTATGGGCGAGACACGCCTGTGGTACTCACTGTTTATGCTTGCAGCAGGACTGTTTACATACATCCGATGGAAATTCCGCTGGATACTATCCTTCTCGTCTCTTATGGCAATAGTGTTTATCACAATAAATTGGTTGCGTCCCGAAATTCACGACCGCTCACTGATGCCCGCCCTTCAGAGCGTGTGGTTCGTCCCACACGTAACAGTTTATATGTTCTCTTATGCACTATTAGGTGTGTCATTCATAATGGCTGTATATGGAATTATCGCAAAGAAACAAACCGATTTTGCAGCCATCGACAGCGTGGTCTATGCTGGAGTGTCATTCTTCACAATAGGAATGCTCACAGGCTCAATATGGGCAAAGGAGGCGTGGGGACACTATTGGAGCTGGGATCCAAAAGAGACGTGGGCGCTCATCACGTGGATGCTCTACATCCTTTATATACATATAAGATTAACAACCAAGCATAAGGCAAAATTTCTATATACAATCCTTATTCTATCGTTCCTGACACTGCAAATTTGCTGGTACGGAGTAAATTATCTACCCTCGGCCAAGCCCGGAGTGCACATTTACAATAAATAAGGTCTAAAAAAACAACCCCACAACACATAAAGATACAAACAAACGAGCGGAAAAAATGAAGTTTACT